>DAIEHU010000074.1 GCA_027353395.1 Desulfobacteraceae bacterium | reverse complement strand
AGATCCCCGGCAGATTGCCGATTTTTGCACTGTCTATGATTAAGTTTTCAAAATGCAGATGGGCGTCTTCATCCACCGTAAATCCTAAAGAGGAAATTGTGATGGCAGGCCTTCCGTCCTTGGTGAGCGTGGCGTAATCCCCCAGGATGGAAACGCTCTTTCCTGATATCATAACCGGCTCGGGCTCTGAAACGGAATCATGAAGCACGATAGAGATATTTTCCTGATCCGGCTGCCCTTTAAGAGCTGCGTTCACCGTTTTGTGCTGCTGGGAGGCACCTACATGTAAGGGCTGGTTTTCCATATTGGTATAAGCGTTGACCTTCCAGGTGAGACACCAGGGGTATTGCTGGGCACCCGGGTTTTTCGCGGCTGTGGGTATCCACGGGGCGTTTGATGTTTTGGCATTAAGCAGATACATATTCATGTCCATCGTGGTCAGCCACGACCCGAAGTCGGCCGGTTCCGGTTCCGGCACCTCATAGTATCCCGGCAATTCATAGGTAACGGTAATGTTCATCCCCAGGGAGGTGGAGCTTGACGAGCTCATGCTTAATGAACCTTCCAGCTCCGATTCAAATCCGAACGCGCCTCCTTTTACTGTAAGGGTATTTGTGCTGGTATGCTCTGTTTCAACCTTTTTTGTCTGATCAAAACTGAATTCACTGCCGCAACTTTCGCACAGCAGTTGTTTCTGCATGACCACGTTGTAGTCTGCGGTGCCGGTGTTGGGGATGGGCAGGCCTTCGGTTTTCCAGGCATCATAATCAAGGCTGTTGGGCATTGGGGTAATCCCTGCGAAAAATCCGCTGGGCGCGGTCATATTAAAAAGCTTGGCCACTATGGAGGAGTTGTCTCCGATATAGGTATAGTAAATCTGCATGTCCAGGTCTGTGGTTTTATCCGGTGCGAAAACGTCATAGATACTGTTGACGATATAGGGGGCCAGGAATATCGCCCATGCCTGGTCGCCGTTTTCCATACCGGGCATAATGGCGGTGGGTTTAAACTCCAGCACGGTGTGAGCCTCGGTCTCGAATGCATCCTTGTTGGCATCCTCCGCTGCATTCGCATAGGATCCGCCGATTGAGGCGTGCACCGGTTTGAATTTCTTTTCATAAGAAACGCTGAAATTTCTTTCCGTCTTTACCGTGGTGCTCACCTCCGTCACCTGCTGGACCCCGTATGCGACCTTGTAATAGTCCCCCAGCCATTCCTGCTCTATCCCGTTGGGATAGTATGGCGGCAGGCCCGTGATCACGCCCAGCAGAATCCAGGCTTTGTTGATGCCGTTTACCACGTTGGGATCAGTGGGATCGGCGGAGCTGGTCGCCTCGCCGACGACAGAGTTCTTCAGGTAATCCGCCGTGTACTTGAGGGATCTGCCATAGGCGGCGGTCGCCGTTGTACTTCCCCACCACCAGACCCAGTCGTAAAGCTGAAGGGAGACATTCTGATCGTCGTCAACCACCTCTATCGGAATACTGCACGCCGTCATATAATTCCAGGTATCACTGGCGATATGGGTTGAGGCCGTGGCCTTGGGCAGGATGTCAGTCACTTTTATCTGATTTTCCGCATTGATAATCCCGCTGTGGCCATCCGCGTTGACGATGTACTGGAAATGCCAGAGATTGTTGGTATTCTGTTCAATGCCCCAAATCTGGATGGAACCAATATTATAAGGCATTGAATTGGTGATGTTCCCCTGGAGGACGGCTGCATTTTTCAGGTGGATGGGGATTGCCTCCCCGTTATAATAGACTTTGTTGTCCGCTGGATCATAAACCAGCAGATTGTTGGTATTGGTATCATCATTGGTTACAATGAAAAGGCACGGTTCACCATCCGATGACCTTAAAAAGACGTCTCCGCTCAAGATACATTCATTATCATTAAATGAATAAATTTTCTGGTCTTGGCTGGGGCTGGACCAGCTTGTCCCGTCATAGGTTACGCAGTAAATATCTTTTTGGCCCTGAAGCTGCATAAATACATAAAGCTTGTCGTTCATCACCTTAGCGATCAGCCCCTGGACCTGTCCGGTGCCGCTCAACCCCGTGTCCTGGGTCATGTCGCCCCAAGTGCCCCCATCCGTCGATTGGGTGAAAAACACATGGTAAGTTCCCTCGGTAACAAAATAATTTGCATAAATAATGAACAACTGACCATCGTATACGGCAAAACGCATGGCGTTGTTTAGAATATTGACATTCTTATAGGGTTGTTCCAATTCAATGAGCGCCGGGGACTCAGGAGGGGGATCGGTTGCCTTAAATGAATAATACCGGATGAGCATGTGGGTGTTCGGCCAGCCGCAGATGGCATCCGGATAGCAGGTCCAACCTCTGTATATGGAATCCTTAAAATAGATGGCATCCAGATTGTTCCAGGCATGATGGGGCCATGCGGCATCAAAACATTGGCTCCACCCGTCTTTTTCATAAAAGGTTGCAGAGGCCGAGCTGGTATCTTCCGCCAGAACAGACCCGCCTGGAATGATGAAAACCAGAAACTGAAACATGATGGCAACGATTAAAACTGAAAACATATTGATTTTATGCATGATGAGCCTCCATGTCCGACTGTTTGGATAGCCATTAATGAACTTAACCGCTGCGATATTTCGATGGATTGTGGTTCTTCCGGTAGTTGAACGAAGCCGCTGCGCGGCGGAAAAAACAAAAATAGTGTATACTCCTCTTATATGTCCAATTCCGGGCACTTATAAAAAAAGAGTATACCATGAAGCAAACAGAAGTAAATCGGTTTAACGAACTGTATCCACGTCACCTGAGAATGCTCAAACTTCAGGGCAAAAGTCAAAAAACCATTGATTCTTATTCCAGGGCTGTCCGCCGGGTCCGCGATTATTTTGGTTGCTGCCCGGATCAATTGACCCCGGATGCCTTGCAGGATTATCACTGGCCGGGAAATATACGCGAGCTGGAAAACGTCCTTGAACGTGCGGTGATCAACTCGTCGGGTCCCAAGCTGCGCCTGGTGGATGAACTCAAAAAACCACTCAAGGGCATGAGAAATAGTCAAAAAACATTGGAAACGGTTGAACGGGATTATATCGTCCAGACGCTTGAACAGACCGGGTGGAAAGTTGGCGGAAAAAACTCTACGGCTGAAATCCTGGGGCTTGATCGCAGCACCTTGCGCGCCCATATGCGCAAACTCAATATCCAGAAAGACTAACTCCCGACCCTATTCATCCGGCAATTGAAAGCTGACATGACACTACCATACCAGTTTAAAAAGCATCCGGATTCCCATGACCAGCAGCAATATTGCAAATCCCCTTTTTAGTTTGGAGACCGGCAGTGCATGGGCCATGCGAACGCCTAAAGGTGCCGTCAACACGCTGGCCGCCACGATGCCGATGAGCGCGGGCAGGTACACATATCCCAGGGAATATTCCGGCAACCCGCTCACATGAAGCCCAGTGTAAATATATCCCACGGATCCGGCGACGGCGATGGGAAATCCAATGGCCGCGGATGTCCCGATGGCATGATGGATCGCAAGGTTGCACCAGATCATAAATGGCACGGACAAAGATCCGCCGCCGATACCCACCAGACTGGACACGATGCCGATGACGCCGCCCGCGCCGAACATGCCTGGCCATCCTGGTAGATCCCGGGAAGGATTGGGCTTTTTGTCCGCAACCATTTGAAATGAAACGTAGAATAAAAAAACAACAAAGAAAATTTTGAGAAATTCAGTCGACATGACAGCGGCGATGCAGGAGCCGCCGAATGTTCCGGCCAGAATCCCCGGCGTGACCCGCCGCACCACGTCCCACCGGACAGCCCCATGCCGATGATGGCTCCAGAAACTGGAAACGGATGTGAACATGATGCTGGCGAGAGACGTTCCCAGGGCAAGGTGCATGATGAGTCCACCGGGAAACCCCTGGCTCGTGAAACAGATGTCCAGCATGGGAACAATAACCAGCCCGCCGCCGACTCCCAGAAGCCCCGCCAGGATGCCGGCAATGCATCCCACGCCAATATATGCGGCCCACAACGAAATCATTATTTCGCTTTTTCCCAGTCCTCAATGGTGGCGTTTTTTTCCACTTCTTCCCATCCGGTGATCATGGCCTTGATATGAGCGAGAATGCTGTGGCCGGTGGTGGTCATGTACACATGAATGATGATGAATATCAGTACCGCAAAGGCGATGGCCATATGGACAAGGGCCACCATGCCCAGAGTCAGAAAACCGAGCCCCCAAGCACTCCAGTGATCATATGTCCAGTAAAGGACGCCGGATGCCATCTGAAGCGGCAGAAGCGCTGCGGCCAGTCCCAGATAGGTCAGCCGCTGCAAAGGGTTATGTTTCGCCTCTTTTCTTTTGGGCACCGGGTGGGACTTTCCCGTAAAAATTCCGAAACTGTAGTAATGAATCACCAAAAACAATTTTTTAGTGGTGGGGATATACTGTTTCCATTCTCCGGTGGTAAGCAGCCAGAAAATAAAAAAAGCAAATGCAATAAGCCAGGCGATACCCACTGTGTTGTGAATTTCAACCGCTTCCTCAAATCCAAGGATGCTGTACATCCCGTGTATTTCAAAGCCGGTAAACAGCAGAATCGCGATAAATACCATTTGCAGCCAGTGCCAGGACCGTTCATACCGGGTATAGAGATAGATACGTTTCATTTTTTGAGACATATTAATTTTCCTTTTTTCCGCCGTTGGTGAATAATCTGCCCAGCCCATGAAGCAGGACGCCGGCGCATGCGGCCAGTACGCATGCCCACCCGAGCATGTCCAGAAGCTTAAAGGAATCCCGGCCGGGCATATAAAATCCCGCAAGATTTTTCATTCTGCCGCCGGAACGTACATGGCATTCCGAACAAGAGAGCGCATTTTTTGCCGGCGCCACCATGTGGGTTGTCGGGAACACATACTCCGTGTCGACAAAACCGATTTTACCGGAAAAAGGGAGGCCCATGATTTCCATGCCTCTTTTGGATGAATCCTGCCAGTCGAACGTTTTCCAGTATCCGTTCTCTTCTGGCGACAGGAGGGGCGCAAGGAAAATGTTGTTGACGATGTCGTATGGCTGTTTGCCCCGATGGATTTTAAATGGAAAAATCCGGGCGTTGGGATCCTCCCGGCTGCCGACAGGCCAGCTTATCCGCACGGTTTCTTTGGGATTGATTTTATCGCCGGCCATGACCGTTTTGATGGAGCCGTTATACCAGTAATATTCAGGGACTACATTCTTTTCCCACTTGAATGACCCCTTGATGGACTTGTATATCGGGCGTCCGGTGGCGTCGTTTTCGATATAAGGGCTGCCATTTTTCAGTTTTCCGGCCTTTGACCAGTCCCACCACATTTCAGTGGAATTTTTCCGGGCAAACTCCGGGATATGACAGGTTTGGCAGGCGACCTTACCTGTGTGGTCATTCATTTTGCTCCCTTTTGCATGGGGAGTCGCGGTATGGCAGGATTCGCACATGATTTTGGGAACCATGTCATTTTCCACCAAACTTTTCCGCTGCATGGAAGCAGGGGTTGAATAAACCCGGCCCGCAATTTTGTGTGCGATGGTGGTATGACACCGGATACATTGGAAATTCTGGCTGTCATTACCCATATGGATATCGAGATTTTTATCCGCATCCAGTAAAGAGGCATCCAGATCCCCGTGTTTCACCCCTTCGCCGCCGCCGCCGTAAAAATGACAGGAGCCGCAATTGCGCCGGGTGGGCAGGCCGATATGCTGAGCGCCCTCTTTGATTCTGCCCTGAATTTCATTGGCGATATCCATATCCCCGGATTCCCTAAAATAAGCATAATCCTTAAATTCATCCCGCCATTTGATGTCTTTCTGGGAATGGCAGAGCAGGCAGTTGATTCCTTCTTTTTTCTTGTTCCAGCCAATATGACAGGTGGTGCAATCCGTATCTTCCATTTTATTGGCGGAGATGCAGAAATTGTTGATGGAATACCCTGCCTTGCCGGTTTTGCCCTCCGCATCATAGGGCGAAAGCCAGGTCCAGTGAATGGTTTTATGGATCTGATCATCCGCCTCATTATGGCAGGATAAACAAGCGTTGGTAATATCCTGGCCGGTTTCAAACGTCTGATTCAGCGCGGGGAATTTGCTGTGATCAGCGGTGAAATTATTTTCCGGCGCATCGGCTGTCATTTCCAGAGATTTTGCAACTTTTCCGGATTCCGGCGCAGCCGCCGAAATAGCCTCCGGCTGAACCAGGCTGAAGATGATCAGCAAAGAAAAAAGGATAAAATTATTTCGCGGCAAAATGAGGCTCCCTTTGATCCAAAATGAACTCATGGCGTGTTTTTACAAAGTGATTGCAATTATGCCCGGCGGATGCCGAAAGACATCCGCCGGGCAATGGTTGCAGCCGTTGAAACAATTAATTATTGGGCGCATGTGGCGGGTGCCGGGGAATCAATCGCATGGCCATGCAAATAGGTTAAAATATTGTTTCTGTCTTCAGGGGTCAATTTGTTCCATTCCGCAACACACTGGAAGCGGTCATATTTTTCAAATGCTTTTTCCCACTGGGCCTGGGTTTTGCTGTTCGGGCTCAGGGCCTTGGCCGATCCGCCGTCGATATGGCAGGCGCGGCAAGTTTTGCGAAACATGTATTTACCTTTTCTTTCATCTCCGGGCGTAAATGCAAAGCTGGCGGCGACAAAACTGAAAACCATTGTTAGCGTAACAGCGATAAAAAATAATTTTCTAGCCATGACATTCTCCTGTTTTTTTAAAATGCGTTAAAAATTGAAGGTAGCCGATGCATAATAATTAGTCACCTTGTCCACCACCGGATTAATCGTATCCAAGGCAGTCGCCTGGGAAATCTTTACCGGCGCGCCCAGAGGATTACCGCTGCCGGTATAGGCGTAATCATAGAACTGGGTTCCGATTTTGACAAAGAAATTTTTCGCAATAATGGGTTGAATATAGTAAGCTTCATAGACATCCCCTCGGGCAGCCAGTTTGCTTCCGACTACGGAGTCCTCGGCGCCGGTGAAATTGAACCAATATTTGGAACCCCAGTTGTATTCAAGGCCAAGCCTTGCATTTAAAGGCATGGGGAAAAGCGCGCCGGTGTATATGCTGTATCCGTCATGGGTTTCGAGATTGCCGTTGGAGCTTAACAGCCCCATCCCCATCATTTTATAAAATGGATTATTGGAAATGCGCGACGGGTCAGTGTAGCTGGCGGAACCTGCGAGGAAGAAATCAATATTGCAAGCAAGAGGTTCGGACAAATTGGTGCGGAGAAGCAATGTGCCCGCATCCCAGTCCCCGATGTTGGTCATGGGCTCAATCCGGCTGATGAATCCGCCGCTGTTCTGGCTGAACGTGTAGTTGCCGTTGGCATCTACGGAAATGATAAACGGCATGACGGTGGTGCCTGTGAATCCGTCTGTAACGTCCCAGGCATGGGCGTAATTGAGCATGACGCTGGTGGCTCCATCATCATAAAAATCCGATATAAAACCAGCGAGATGCACATCTTTAACATCCGAAGCCATATAGTTGAGGGATGTGGAATTGCCCCAGTCAGACTCGAATCCGACGCCGTAGCAGAGTTTGAAGGCTGCGCCGGGAATGCCGGTGACGTCTTCCAGGCCAAAGGACAGGGACGCGCCGTCAAATTGCCAGTTGATAATGGTGGCCAGAGGCGATCCGCCGACCATGCTGTAATTGCCGTATTCCAGGGGCGGCCCGTCGGTGGCCGGGCGGCGGCCTAATGAAAAATTGACAGGAACCCGGCCCAAATCCTTTTTATACATAAAATAAGCGCGCTCCAGATGAACGGAATCGCCTCTGGGCAGGCTGGACGTGGTGCCGTCGAAATTGACGTCTCCCAGGCTTCCCTGATTGAACTTCACTTCCGTGCTGTCGCCAAAAACTTTATAGGCGGCCAGGCGGCCCGCAAAACTAAGCTGGCTGTTGACGACGGCTTTCATTTCCAGCCGGAATTTATTGGTATACATAATATCATTGTTGGCGTCATAGGACTTGGGGGCTGGGATCATGTTATTCATGGCCATTTGGCCAATGGCCTGCTGGATCTGGGGGAGGGTCGCGCCGTTGAATCCGCCCATGCCTGAAGGATTGTAAGGGGTAAAGAATGCGCCCATCAAGGCTGGGGGCGCGATTTGGAGATTGTCATAATGCAGGCTGCTGGCTTCGGTCCGGAGATAGACGCCGAAGGAAACCTTGTCCGTGGTGGTGTGAAGTTCGGTCTTGTCCACCCGCGAGCTCAGATCAGCCATGTCATCTTTGGTATATGAGCCGTCTTTTTCCAGTTTATCGACTTTTTTCTGGAGGGTTTGAATCTCTTGCTTCAGATCCTGGACCGGGCACTCTGGGCATTTCGCCGTCCCGTGACCGACAGGGCAGTTCACATTGCTTTGGGCAGCGGAACAACAATCGGCTGCGTAAAGCGGAAGAGATAACAATAATAGCTGGACCAGCCCGAATAAAAAGCTGGGTAAAAAAACTGGCGGAACCTTCAATGCTTTTAAACGTTTCATGTCTTGCCTCCTGTAAATGTTAAAAAAACGAACCGGTTAACAACGGATTAACGATCATGGGCGAAATCATAAAAGGTTTTATATTTAGCAATGTCCGTGCCAGAAGGTATGGATGCCAGTATTAAATACCCATATTCCTGTCATGTCAATCATAACTATTGAAAACGTTATGGATTCATAATGTTATGGAGTACTTTTGAAAACAGGCAACTGCCTTGCTTTTGAAAAATATCCATATTAAATTTACAGGTGTAAACTTAACAGTTTAACAATTGCTTAATCCTATTGCAGGGAGAGACCGGATGGCGGAAGAAAAGCTGGATATCGGGAATTACTGGAAAACCATTGCCGATATGCTCCAGGACGGGCTTCTGATATTTGATACGCAGGGAAAATTCGTCGCGGCGAATGCGGCCGTTGAAAAACTGACCGGATATACGGAAGACGATCTCAAAGATAAAGATTGCCGCATTTTAAATTGCACAGGGTGTAAAATTTTTGACGGCAGAGAAAAGAAAGTCTGGTGCATGTTGTTTTCCAGAGGCCATGTCCGGGACAAGAACTGTTCAATTACGCATAAGGACGGGCGCACCGTGCATTTTCTGAAAAGCGGCGCCGTCCTTCGAGGACCGGATGGCGAGATAGTGGGGGTGGTGGAGACATTGACGGATATGTCTCAGATTATCTGGCAGCAGCAGGAAATTCAAAACCTTCGACAGGCATTCCAGCTTGATGAGGGTTACCATGGGATTATGGGCAATTCCCCGGTTATGCGAAATTTATTCGAACTCATTGAAATCGTATCAAATGCCGATGCACCGGTCCTGATCCAGGGAGATAGCGGGACCGGCAAGGAGCTGGTCGCGAGGGCCATTCATGAGGCAGGATCGCGAAAAGACAAGCATTTCATCAAGGTTAACTGCGCGGCGTTAAATGATAGCCTTCTGGAAAGTGAATTGTTCGGTCATGTAAAAGGGGCGTTCACCGGTGCGGACCGGAACCGGATCGGACGGTTCGAGGCGGCCCACGAGGGGAGCATTTTTTTAGATGAAATCGGTGAAATGCCCTTATATTTACAAGCTAAACTCTTGCGTGTATTACAAGAAAGACAAATCGATAGGGTAGGTGGGGTCCAGAGTATCGAATTGGATGTTAGAATAATTGCGGCAACTAATAAAAA
>DAIEHU010000073.1 GCA_027353395.1 Desulfobacteraceae bacterium | reverse complement strand
AAAGCACGTACTTTCCGTTTTCCGGCGGAGCAGCGATCAGGTGCCGCATCCGGTCTTTATGGATCATGGTTTTGCTCGGCAAAAAAAAGTCAATGATCATCCATGTTCCCTTCGATCTGAATTTTTTCAACTGTTCGTGTTTTCGCGGCTCATAAAATAAATGCCTTGGCTTATTTATCATAAACGCTTCATGCCAAAAAAAGCTACAACTATGATCATTTATAGCCAAGCTAAAAGCGCCGGGGCCCATTGGGAAACGCTTGCCGCCCCCTTGCGCATTTAAATTGACCGATTCCGGTTATTCCGTTATTGTTGTTCCATACCATGCCGGTTCGGAATACAGCTTGGTCCAGGTCAGCGATAATCCATAAACCATTATGGCCCCGGAAAAACCGGAAAAGAATGAATCCTTCACTTATAAAATTGAAACCCGCAGTTTCAAAAAAATGGCTGATTGCATCGGCGGGGTTGATGTGGACCGCGATAGGCATGATGCTTTGCCGGCTGGCGTACCACTGGCTTGCCGCGGATCTTTCCAGTGTCTGGGAGACTGTTTTTGGCGGTTGCGGCCTGGCCGCGTCGGTTGGCGTTTATTATTTCGGCTTTTCAAAAATTGCGGAAAAAAATATTGACCGGCTGTGTCTCTTTCCTGAAAAAGTCTGTTTTTTTGCTTTCCAGGCATGGAAGAGCTATCTGCTTATTCTCGTGATGATCGGCATGGGATATCTGCTTCGACATTCCCTGATTCAAAAGGGGTATCTTGCCGTGGTCTATATCGCCATCGGCGGCGCATTGTTCCTTTCCAGTTTCCATTATTACGGCGCGCTTGTTCGCGGATGCGAATTCCGCCGTCCGTAATGCCTTTTTTACCAATCAGCACCCTCGAGCCATACGGGTTTGATAATGATTTATTTGCGGACACCGCTATCCATTATCCGGGGGGAAATCAAGGCCATGCGGGACGGGGTCCGGGAGTTCAATCAAACAGGGTGGGGTATTGCTTTAGGCTGGAAGCATAATGCTCCGGATGGTGCAAACCAAACACTGATGAACTCGTAAAAAGTCGGAAAAACATGATTTTTAAAAATTTAGCGTTAATAATATCAATATGTTAGAAACGGTAAATTCTCAAATTTTGACTTTTTACGGGACCATCAAACACTGATTTTCGCTTTTAAAAAAGGAGTTCCGGTGGAAAGAAACCTGTTCAAACTGATCTCGTGGAACGTCAACGGCTTAAGGGCTGTACTGGGCAAGGGATTTTTTGAATCTTTTCGGAAACTTGATGCGGATGTGGTCTGCATTCAAGAAACCAAGCTCCAGGAGCACCAGTTGATGGATGAATTCAAATCCATCGAAGGCTATGCGTCCTGCTGGGCTCACAGCACGGCTAAAAAAGGCTACAGCGGCGTGGGCGTCTGGACCCGGATTCCGCCGGAGGGCGTGAAAATCGGCCTGGGCATCGACACCTACGACCGGGAAGGCCGGGTCATTGAACTGGATTTCGGGAAATTTGTGCTGTTCAACGTGTATTTCCCCAACGGTGGAATGTCCGAGGACCGGCTGAATTACAAACTCGATTTTTACCGGGATTTTTTCGCTTACGCCGATGGCCGCCGGGCCGCCGGACGCAGTCTGGTGATTTGCGGGGATTACAACACGGCCCACAATGAAATTGACCTGAAAAACCCCAAAGCCAATGAAAATACGTCCGGCTTTTTACAGGTGGAGCGCGACTGGCTGGACCGCATCATGGCCGCAGGCTATGTTGACACCTTCCGACACCTTTACCCGGACACGGTCCGGTATTCGTGGTGGACATACCGGTATCAGTCCCGGTCGCGAAACGCCGGGTGGCGGATCGATTATTTTTTTGTCACCCAGGATTTAATTGACGATAAAATTGTAAAGCAGGCATTTATCAATAATGATATTATGGGTTCGGACCATTGCCCGGTAGGGCTGGTTCTGGAATTTCCCTAAAGCTGTATTTGGAGACTAAAAAAACTGATGATTGATATGGTTGCGATATATGGAAGTCCTCGCAGAAAAGGCAATACGGCGGCCCTTCTGATGCAGGCGGTGGAGGGGGCCCGGGATGCCGGAGCCGTCGTGGATGAAATCGTTCTGCGGGATTATAAAATTTCGCCCTGCCTGGAAATTTACGGATGCAAAAAAGACGGCGAGTGCGCCATTCATGATGATTTTCAACAAATCCGGGACCGGATTCTGGCGGCCCGCGGGCTGATGATCGCCTCTCCAATCTTTTTCTACACAGTCAGCGCGCATGTGAAAATACTCATGGACCGGTTTCAGTCCCAATGGGTTAAAAAATACTGGATCGATGGAACGCCATTCAACACATGGACTCCTTCGCGCAAGGGATTTGTGATTTCAGCGGGCGCCACCAGGGGCCGGAAACTTTTTGACGGTATGCTGCTCTCCATGAAATATTTTTTCGATGTTTTGGACATGGAGGATTGGGATTCCCTCCTGTGCCGTGGGCTTGATTTTGAAGGGGACGCAGCAAAACATCCGGAATACCTTGATCAGGCCCGCATCCTTGGCCAGGCATTCGCCAAAGCCGTCCGGAGCGGTTCATGACAATGGAATTCACTTCCATCGATCTGGCGGATCAAACATCGTATCAGGCGCGTCTGGCGCGGTGTCCCATGATCACATCGGATTACAGCTTTTTAAACCTCTGGGCCTGGGAACCTGCCTATGGCCTGGAATGGGCGTGGACGGATAATTTGGTATGGCTGAGGCAGTCCCGCCCATCACCAGTATTCTGGGCTCCAGTGGGCGATTGGGAGATGGTGGACTGGGAAAAATTTTTCAAGCAGTTTCCGTCATTAAAATCCGATATTATCCGGGTGCCTGAAGCCCTGGCTCATTTCTGGAAAAAAATTTTTACGGACGGAATGCTCATTTCTGAAGACCGGAACCAGTTTGATTATATATACAAGGCGGAGGAACTCATCCATCTTAAGGGCAACCGGTATCATAAAAAAAAGAATCTGGTCCGGCAGTTTGAAAAATTGTATAATTATGAATATATGCCCATGACGCCGGACTTGGTGGATAAGGCAAAAGCCCTTCAAAAAGAATGGTGTGTCTGGCGGAATTGCGACTCCGATGAGCAGCTCGCCGCTGAAAACAAAGCCATCGCCCGGGTTTTAGCCCAATGGGAAAAACTTCCTGGCGTCATGGGCGGATGCCTGCTGGTGGACGGACAAATGGCGGCGTACACCATCGGCGAACAAATATCCGCCGACACCCTGATCGTTCATTTTGAAAAAGGCGGCGCAGATTTTAAAGGTGTATATCAGGTCATCAACCAGAAATTTCTGAATCATGCGGCGCAAAATATCGATTGGGTCAACCGGGAGCAGGATCTGGGCGACGAAGGCCTTCGAAAATCCAAGGAATCCTACCATCCGGCCCTGTTTTTAAAAAAATTCCGGGTGGGATTTTGCGGGCGGTAAAACGTTTAACTTTTTATTTTAACATATTATATGCAATCACCATGCGCATCCTTGTGATCGAAGACGAAAAAAAAATCGCCAGTTTCATCAAGCGCGGCCTAACCGAGCAGAACTACATCGTGGATGTGGCGGTTGACGGAGAAGAAGGCCTGTATCTCGCGGAAATCAATCCCTATGACCTGATTGTTCTGGATATCATGCTGCCCAAAAAAGATGGGTTCGCCGTTTGCCAGACCCTCCGGCGCAATCATATTGCAACGCCCATTCTCATGCTGACGGCTCGTGACGACTTGCGGGACAAGGTTTTCGGCCTGGATTCAGGTGCGGACGATTACCTGACCAAACCCTTCGCGTTCGCCGAATTTCTGGCCAGGGTCCGGGTGCTGTTGCGCCGCCAGGGAGGCAATAAATCAACAACCCTGAGGGTGGCAGACCTGGAACTCGATCAACTGACCCGCCAAGTATTCCGGTCCGGAAAACCCGTTGATCTCACCCCCACCGAATACGCGCTGCTCGAATACCTCATGCTGAATCAGGGGCAGGTGGTCACCCGCACCATGCTGTCGGAACATGTCTGGAACCAGGATTTTGACAGTTTTTCCAATGTCATTAATGTGTATGTAAATTATGTACGTAAAAAAGTGGATTCCGATTTTGACGTGAAACTGATCCATTCAGTGCGGGGCGCGGGCTATATGATAAAGGAAGAAGAACGATGAAGCCGAATTCCATCCGGTTTAAAGCGAGCGTCCTGTATACATCTATCCTTTGCTTGATTCTGGTGGTGTTCAGCGGCGTTCTGTTCAGTGTCACCCAGCATATCCTGTACCGGGATGTGGACGACAGACTCCGGATGAAGGCCACGGAAATCATCAATATTTTAAAGTCCTATGAAACGCTCAAGCAAACTGAAACCCAGCAGCAACATCTTATAAATAAGCTTCTGGGCCTTGAGGACCGGGCCCGGCTGATCGTTGACGATTTGTGGCGGTCGAATATCCGGTCCTTAAATTTAGCAGATGACTTTATCAATATTTTAAACGTCCACGGCCAGCCCATTATCCGCTCTCAAAATTTCACACACGCCATCTCGGATCTGTTCCGGCAAAACATTCCCCTGGCGCTGAACCATATTGCATTTAAAGATATCCACTATCAATCAGAATGGTTGAGAGCCATAAGCCTGCCTTTTCTTTATGGAGACGGGCATCTGCTGGTCATTCAGATCGCCACGCCTCTGAATTCTGTGATCCATGTCCTGACCCGCCTCCTATATTTTATCGGCGGAAGCGTCCTGTTTATACTGGCGCTGACCAGTTTTATGGGCGGTTTTTTCGCCCGCCGTATCTTAAAGCCCGTGAGAGAAGTCACCCGCATCGCCGACGACATCTCCCACACAGACCTAAACCTGCGTATTCCAAAAACCGAAGCCGATGATGAAATGCAGGAACTGATCCGATCGTTAAACGCCATGATCGGCCGGCTGGAGACCGCATTTGCGCACGTTAATCAGTTCAGCTCCCACGTAGCCCATGAACTCAAGACGCCTCTGGCCATCGTCAAGGGTGAAATGGAGCTGGCCCTTCGCGAAACGCGGAGCGCCGACGAATACCAACGGGTTCTGCAAGTCAGCCTGGAGGAAATCGACCGGCTGGTAAGGATTGTACGGGATCTGCTCCTGCTGGCTCGTCTGGATTACAGCCTGGATGTGTTTTCATTTGAAAAATTTGATCTGGCGGCATTTCTCACTGAAATTCATGAGCAGTGCAATATTCTTGCCGAGCCCAAAAAACTGGAAATCAGTCTGGATATCAACCCGAATATCGCGGCTGCGCCTTTATATATCCGGGGGGATCGGACACATTTGCGGCGGCTTTTTTTAAACCTGATTCACAATGCAGTCAAGTTCACGCCGGAAAAAGGGCGGATCATGATAGCATTGGAAACCCTGCCGGGCCATGCCCAGGTGACGGTTTCCGATACCGGCAGCGGCATCGCCCCACAGAATATTGCCAGCGTCTTTAATCCATTTTTTCATACCCGTCCGGATGATCCGGACGCGGAACCCGGCTCCGGGCTGGGCTTAAGTATCGCCCAGTCCATTGCCAAGGCCCACAAAGGCGAAATATCCCTTCAAAGCCCGTCCGGAGAAGGCGCGACATTTACCGTCCGCCTGCCTTTGGCGTGATGGGGTTTTTATAACTTTTCAGCGGGTTAACCAGGAAGAAACATGATCGTCGGAATTTTGAAAGAAATCAAGAACGAGGAATACCGTGTCTGCATGACGCCTGCCGGTGTTGAGGTCATGACCGCCGCCGGTCATCTTCTCCTGGTGGAAAAAGGGGCCGGCAAAGGCTCCGGGTTTGACGATGCCGCATACCTGAAAGCCGGTGCGGAGATTGTGGCAACCGCACCCGAAATTTATCAAAAATCCGACATGGTCATGCATGTCAAAGAGCCACTGCCTTCGGAATATGCACTCATTCGCAAAAACCAGATCGTCTTCACCTATCTGCATCTGGCGGCAGCCAGAGATCTGACCCTGGCCCTGGTCAGGAGCAAGTCGGTTTGCATCGCCTATGAAACCATCCAGAAACCGGACGGGTCATTGCCGCTACTGACGCCCATGAGCGAAGTGGCCGGAAAAATGGCGATTCAGGAAGGCGCCAAATATCTGGAAATGGCCCAGGGCGGAAGCGGGGTTCTCCTCGGGGGCGTACCCGGCGTCGACCCGGGAACCGTTCTGGTCATCGGCGGCGGAATCGTCGGCATGAACGCCGCCAAAATGGCCTGCGGCCTGGGCGCAAAGGTATATCTTCTGGATATGAACCTCGATCGCCTGCGCTATCTGAGCGATGTGATGCCCCGCAACTGTTTTCTGCTGATGTCCAGCCCGGCTGCCATTCGGGAACTGATCACCAAAGCGGATGTGGTGGTGGGGGCCGTGCTGGTTACCGGCGCCAAAGCCCCTGAGCTGGTCACTCGGGATATGCTGAAGACCATGAAAAAAGGGGCGGTCCTGGTGGATGTCGCCATTGACCAGGGAGGGTGTTTCGAAACTTCCAGGGCCACGACCCATTCCAACCCCATCTATACCATCGACGGCGTGACCCACTACTGCGTGGCCAACATGCCGGGGGCGGTGCCCAAAACATCCACCCTGGCCCTGACCAACGCCACCCTGCCCTACGCCTTAAAAATCGCCAACCAGGGATGGATACAAGCCATGAAGAACAGCACCGGAATCCGGCAGGGCGCCAATGTGGTCAAAGGCCATGTCACCTGTAGCGCCGTGGCGGAGGCGTTTGGCCTGGAATATGTCCCGATCGAGACCCTGCTGTAAGAGCCTGTCCGGCTTTTTGTAGACGGCGCTTCGGGGAATTGCCGCACGGCCTGGCTATGGAATCGTTTTCACTCCGGCAAAGCTGGGTTCGTGCAGGGGCAGCAGAATATCGGCCATGCCCCGTACTTTCAGCAGGATGTCATAGGCGGCGCAGGGGTTCACGGACGTGCCGGGCGGAATGACCTCCATTTCCATGCCCGTGACGGACGGGGGCGGATAAAAATTTTCCATGATCACGCAAAACCCCGTGATGGCTGCGGTGCCTTGTTCGGTGTCGATAAGCACCGTGAGCCCGCCTTCCGTGTGGGCCGGGGTGTGCATCACCCGGATGCCGGGCACGATTTCTCGGTCCTCCGTCAGGACCCGGATCTGGCCGTTTTCCTCGATGTCCTCGATATAATCCGCCAGATACCGGAAGTCCAGGGGATGGGGATTGTGAATATGCGCCAGCTCCTTTTCATGCACATAAAACACGGCGTTCACGCATTTGAAGTCGTTTTCGCAGTGGTCGTTGTGGAGATGGGTATGGATGACGATGTCGATGTCTTCCGGTTTCAGGCCCCAGCGGCCCAGGCCTTCCTCAAACGTGTATATTTTGCCGCCGATGGCCGCTTCCCGGTCTTCGGAAACAATGGGCCGCATCTCACCGGTGTCCACCAGGATTTTTTTGTCTCCGCCCTCGATATACCAGCAGTAAATGGGAATGGTGTATGGCGTGCCGTAATCATGCTGGTAGGTCATCATGCCCTTGTCGAATACCTTGGTGCCCATGACGATGGGATGGATTTTATAAAAATTCATTTTTCACCTTTTGTTTTTTTATCTTACTTCTCCCATTCCAAATCTTCTGCGTTCTTCGTTTATCAATTCATACAAAAGCGGAAATTCTTCTGACCCGGTTACTAATGGAGTTGAAGGCATAGCCCTTAATCTTTCTTCTCCTGTTTTTAACCGGGGCAATTCGAGCAGGCCGGAGACAAATTCATATCGAACACCCCCTCTCCAACACTCCACTTTGGTGCCCATCCTTTCGTCTAATAAAAATGATTCAGGATTTATACACAAACCACCAATACCTGGGTAACCTCTGTACCCAGGTTTGTATATAATAAAACCAGCGGCATCACTTGTCGTGAACGGCGAAATAATCGTGAAATACGAAGGGATTACAAATTCCCCATTCTTATTCGTGAGCACTTCCCTGGTATGGATGACGCGAGTGGATCCGCCCCCCAGATTATATGTATTTTTCTTGTAATACACAGCTACGACAGCTCCCTCGATGGGCTCTTTGGTCTCCTTGTCAATCACCCTTCCCTTGAATTCGGGCTTATAATAAAAAAGCCAGCTGGCATGAGAGGGGGATGCTGCCGCCAGACAATGAAGCATGACCGCCATCATCAAGATCGTTTTTTTCATGGCCCACCTTATTTCCCGGTTTTTGACCGGAGCAGTTGAAAACGCATCAAGTTCATCATCTTATAAGGCTCTTTCCTTCGGATGCCCCATGAGCAGCCGGTTTTTGGGGGTGATATCCGCCGGAATGGTTTGGGTGACGATTGTGTAAACCTGCTGTCGCAACCACGCCGACCGCATCACGTCAACGGCCAGGGGCCCGTTGACCCAGCCCTTCAGCCCACCCGTGTCGGAGCGGCCCAGGTCATGGCAGCAAGGCAGGACCGCCACCCGGGCCCGGGCCGCCACCGCCATTGCCAGCACCGTGTCCGTCAACGTTCCACAGGCATGGATGGACACCACTATGTCCTCCGGAAAAACCGCGATCTCCTCCATGGGGGTTTCCATATACCGGATGCGACCGCTCAGCCTCGGCCATGCCCGAATGACGGCATCAGAGAGCTGTTTCGCGTTTTTGGGGATATTGGTGTCCACCACCAGGGCCTCTTTTGATGTGTCATCCAGGAGCAGAAGGACATGGGCCAGGAGGCCGTGGCCGCCCGCCATGTCCAGAATCCTTCCGCCCCGGTATTTTCTGCGGATTCTCCGGGCGGTTTCCCAGGCTTCATACAGTTCTTTTGCGGGAAGCACCCCTGCCGCGCAGACGGCCCGGGCGATTTTTTCAAACAGCGTGTCGCCGGAAAATTCGGCGGCCTGTTTTTCCGTGAGCCGGCTCTTGGTGGATCGTTCCATGGGAAGCCTTTTTGATTGAATGAAATAAAATTTTTTGGAGACGCCGCGCAGATTTCATGTTATGCACAGCCCCATGATGATTGTCAAACGACGCATAGGCATACCCCAGTTCAGAGACTATGAATACCGGAAAACATCCCTGTATTTTGCACAAATGGCTGAAGATATCAAGGCTATCGGCATGGAAGAACTCCGTGAACTCGGCGCCGCAGACTTCCAGGCCGGGTATCAGGGCGTTCATTTTACGGCGGACCGGGAAACCCTTTACCGGATAAATTATATGTCCCGGCTGGTTTCCCGGATTCTGGCCCCGCTCATGTCCTTTGACTGCCCGGACACGGACACCCTGTACGTGACCGCCAAAAAAATCCGGTGGCGGGATTTTTTTGACGACCGCACCACCTTTGCGGTCACCGGCAATGTGGCGGACAGCGCCATCACCCATTCCCATTTCGCGGCCCTGCGTCTCAAGGATGCGATTGTGGATGATCTGCGCGAGCGGACCGGGGAACGTCCGAATGTGGATGCATGGGAGCCGGATCTTCTGTTCAACCTTTATATCAACAAGGACCGGGCCGTCATCAGTCTGGACACATCCGGCCAGCCGCTGCATAAACGCGGTTATCGCGAGGAAAGCGTCACTGCCCCCATGCAGGAGACGGTTGCGGCGGCGGTCATCCGATACGCCGAGTGGGACGGATCGGTGCCGCTCCATGATCCCATGTGTGGCTCCGGCACCCTTTTATGCGAAGCCCTGATG
>DAIEHU010000072.1 GCA_027353395.1 Desulfobacteraceae bacterium | reverse complement strand
ATAAGGGTCCAAACAGTGATATATTAAAATCATCTTGAACGCAATATGGAATAAGTAATGTTCGATTGCCTGATCCGTCTGCCCTTTCCGGCACAGGACGTTGGCCAGATCCGCATGGGCTTCCGGGCTGCCGGGTTGAATTTTCAGCGCTTTCTGGTAATGCGCAATGGCTGCATCCAGTTTTCCCTGTTTAAACAATGCATTGGCTAAATTAATGTGAGCTGACGCCATACCAGGCTTGAGTTCGATGGCCTTCAAAAAATGCCTTTCCGCCTCATCGACTTGTCCTGTCAGGCATAATGCGTTGCCCAGGTTATAATTGGCGTCCGCATAATCCGGATCGATGTGGAGTGCCTGTTGATAATGGCTGATGGCTTCATTCGTACGGCCCATGCTCAACAGGGTTGTCGCCAAGTTATTATGGATCATGGAATTATCCGTTGTCACGCTCAGAGCGTGTTCAAAAAGCGTCCGGCTGTCACGCCAATATCCGGCCTGATGCCAAGTGAGACCCCATAAAATACAGAGTATCACTGCCGACAAAACCGGCAGGCCCGTTCTTTTCAGCCGGAAACGTGAAAATAACTCCGGAATTCCCCAGGCGATGATGATAAACAGCCCGATAAGAGGCACATAGGTGTAGCGATCCGCCATGGACTGGGAGCCTACTTTCACCATGCCGATAACCGGCACCAGGGTTCCAAGGTACCATAGCCAGCCCACAATCAGGTAGGGATATTTCCGGGCGGACCGGAGAGCCGCAAGCGTTATGGCGGCAAGCGACAGACCGGCTATGACAGCCTTCCACCACGGCAGTATTTTCGAATAAGGATAAAGGCAGGCCAGATGAATCGGATAAATCATTTTACCGATATAGCCGACGTACGCCATCAGCGAATTCGCAATTCTCATGGATAGTGGAACACCATCCAGAGTAGCGACAGCCCAACGCTGGCCATAACAGGTAATGACAGACGACACAACTGTCAAAATTATCAGGGGCAGCTTTTCCAGAACCAGCGCGCCAACACATTTGGCGCAATATCGCTCTGATGACGGTAGGAATGATAATCGGTTTAACGGCCAGTAGTCTAAAAGCAGAAGGACAAACGGCAGGGTCACCAGCATGGGCTTAGCCATCAAACCGCAGACAAAAAGAAAAACCATGAGCAGATACGCGGGAACGGAACGCCGGGCCACATATACAGAGTAAGCCCAGAGCGTCAGCATAAAGAAAAAAGCGCTTAACACATCCTTTCTTTCCGACACCCACGCCACGGACTCCACATGCAGCGGATGAAGGGCGAACAGCGCGGCGACCATGGCGCTTCGCCACGGGCTGCCGGTCATTTTCCGCAAAATAAAAAACAGCAGCAGGGAATTGACAATATGGAAAAACAGATTGACCAGATGGTGCTTTCCGGAATCCATGCCGAACAACTGATAGTCCAGCATGTGCGACAGCCATGTCACCGGATGCCAGTTGGCGGCATGAATCGCTGTAAACGCCCAGATCAGGCTGTCCTTGCCCAGCCCATGCCGCACCTGCAGATTTTCAGAAACATACAAATTATCATCAAAATTGACGAAATTAAATTCATGCACCTGCCAGTAAGCGGCAACCGTGGCGGCGACAAGCAGCAGGGAGATAAAAATCATTTTCCGCTGGCTGGATGAATTTTTAAAAATATTCATATGCGGTTTCATTAAAAATATAATTTTTTAAAATGGTTATGATTTTTATGATATTCTCTTCCTGGCATTGATCATGGCTTCAGCGACTATCGGAGAGGGCTTTATCCCCGCCAAACATTGCCGGGCCTGCAAATACATAAATTATTTCCCGTCATACCGGCGAACGCCGGTATCCAGTGTTTAAATGTCACCCGGTAATTGACGTGCGCCGTGGAGTACCGCCAGATGTGTCAATCTGGCCGATTTTATCCGGTAAATAACCCGGTAGGGATATTCAATCAGCTCCCGGACATCATCCGCTTTATATCCCGGCAATTTCCGGCCTGAGTGCGGCATGTCCGCTATCTGCCCAGAACGTCTGGTTATTTTATCAACCATCCGTTTGGCGTAGGCCGGGGAGTTTACAGCAATGTAGTCATAGATACCGGCAAGATGCTCCATCACGGTTTTCGTCCAAAAAACTTTCATTCTTTCAGCCCGAATCTTTTTCGCACCTCGTGAACATCCACCGTTTCACCGGCGTCACTGTCTTTTATTCCCGCCGCAATGGCCTGATTGATAAATCCAGGATCGGGAACGGCTCAATGTGGTTGCCAAGCCATCAATGCGCCCCGTCGTTGTTTTCATATGCCCCCCACTTAAAATTGTATGCATTAAGAATACATTGGAATGCGGGAAAATCAAGATATGATTCCGGGATTACATGCGGGTTCTGGAAACACGTTAGGGGTTTAAAAAAGAAACCTGATTGCGAGGAGAATTCAGAACAAAAAAAGCCGGAGACCTTCCCATTGTCTCCGGCTTTTTTGAATGGTTTATGATTACGCTGCGCTGATGGTGATTTTTCTGGGTTTTGCTTTTTCCACTTTCGGCAGCGTCAATCGCAGCACCCCGTCGCTTAAGTTCGCTTCGATTTTTTCCTGATCAATCACTTCGGAAAGCGTGAACTGCCTGAAATATTTGCCGACTTCATATTCAATGAGAACATCCTGTTCATCCAGCCCCTCAAACGGATCAATATCGCCGGTCAGGGTCAGGGTGTCGTCCCGAAGATCGATGTTTAGCTTTTCGGGAGTCACTCCCGGCATATCAGCCAGCAGCGTAATCTGTGCTTCGGTTTCAAAAATATCCACTGCCGGGGTAAAAATCAGTCCCGGTTTCGTATGCTCGGCCGGAGCAGCGACTTCCTGTTTTTCTCTGGCCTGAAGTTCTTTTGATTCAGTCATGGAAATCCCTCCTTTCAACCGGTTTATCGGATGGTAATTTGTTTTGGTTTGACGGCTTCCGCCTTGGGTATTGTGATGGTCAGGATACCGCTTGCAAGGCCTGCTTCCACTTTTTCCGTATCGATGTTATCCGGCAGATCAATGATTCTGGAAAATTTTCCGGCTTCCCGCTCTCTGCGGTGATATTTGGCGTTGTCATCCTCAGGCGGAATCTTTTTCTGACCGGAAATGGAAATGCTTTTTCCCGTGGCCTGAATATCCAGATCTTCATTTTTAAGTCCCGGAAGTTCGGCGCGAATATAATATTTGTCCTTGTCTTCCGTCAGGTTAAGCGCCGGGTAAACGCCGGGTGCAACCGTCTGCTGGGGACTCCCGGTGAACAAATTGCCGGCCAGCATATCCATCTGCCGTCGCATCCGCTCCAGCTCATTAAACGGATTCCTGTATAATGCCGGATTATTAAAAATTCTTCGGATCAACATAACACATTCCTCCTTTCGCTTTAGAAATTAAATTAACTGTTTAAATATCAACATGTTGTTGATCTTTTTCGTATATAAAATAAGCATATCCAAAAAGGTGTCAAGAGAAATCCAAGAGATTTTTTTGACGAAATACCCCAAAGTCAACCTGGAAATTTTGTAATAGTTTTTATTGCCAAAGGACAAATACTTTACGCATAATGGAATATCGCGCAGGTTATTCCCCTGTTTATTGTCTGGAAGGGTTCCCGGTTTTTGTAAAGACACAATATTTAAAAAAAAGGGAGGGCGCAAATGGCCCGTAAATCCAGGAAAAAAAAGATCGGCGTTTCGCCGGGGTCTCTGATTTATGTCGGCGACAAGACCGACGAACCCGTAAAGATATCCGTCCTCACTTATGATAAGCAAAAAATCCGGGAGGTTACGGATGTATCGGTTGAAGATATCCCTCAGGTTAAAGACGAATCGGCGGTCACCTGGATCAATGTGTCCGGCATTCATGATATGGAGGTGATTGAGGCCATCGGCAAACGGTTTCACCTCCACCCCCTGCTTCTGGAAGATATCGCCAACACCCAGCACCGGGCGAAGATTGATGATTATGAAAACTATCTGTTTATCGTGCTGAAAATGATCTTTTCGGAACCGGACAGCGCCCAATTGCAGTTTGAACATATATGTATCGTTCTGGGCCGCGGCTTTCTCATTTCATTTCAGGAGCGGGAAGGCGACGCGTTCACATCGGTGCGTGAACGGATTCAAAAGGGCAAGGGCCGCATCCGGAAATCCGGGGCCGGATATCTGGCATATGCGCTTATGGATATGGTTATCGATCACGCTTTTCTGGTTTTGGAACAACTCGGAGACGATATTGAAATCCTTCAGCAGGAAGCCCTTGACCGCCCGACCCGCAACACTCTGGCGGCCATACATGAGGCCCGGCATCAGGCGGTGCTTTTGCGGAAATCCATCTGGCCCTTAAGGGAAATGATAAGCGGGCTGCTCCGGGGGGAATCCGACCTGATCGAAGGATATGTCCTGATCTATCTTCAGGATGTGTATGATCATGTCATCCAGGAGATCGACACCATCGAAACCTACCGGGATCTGCTGGCCGGGATACTGGATACGTATATGTCGAGCGTCAGCCAGAAGATGAATGAAGTCATGAAAGTGCTGACGGTGATGGCCACGCTGTTTATTCCGCTCACCTTTTTCGCCGGGGTTTACGGAATGAATTTCACCTATATGCCGGAACTGGACTGGCGGTATGGATATCCGGTGTTCTGGGCACTGACAGCGGTGATCTTTGTGGGGATGATGGTGTGGTTTAAAACCCGAAAATGGCTGTAGAGAAAGCAAATATGGAAGATATCGTTAGAAAATCCGGCTGGTTCCAATCATCAATCATCATGGGCCTTTTACTGGCGGGAATGTTGTTTTTCGCCGCCGCCGCCGCCGCCGCCGCCCAGAAAGACACGCCGCCCTCCAATGTGGGTGATTTAACCGCGTCGATTAATGAGGTGCTGAATAACGAATTAAAGAAAATTGATGATCTGAAAGCCAGTCTTGACCAGGTGCGGCAGCAGAAAAAAAATATTCTAACGGAGGTAAACGCCTATAAAATCCAGTTGCCGATTTATAATAATCTTCTGCTCCAGAGCGAAACAACCCGGGTGGAAGATATTGAAAAAGCATGGCTCGAAATCCAGAACCATATGCAGAGCGTTGATGCAAAAATATCGGATTTGAAGGCGAAACAGACCGGCATGATCCCGCAGCTCGACAAGACCAGGGAACAGCTCGCGAGTACGGAAAAGCAGGTGGTTGAAATTCTGTCCGATATCACCCTCAAAAAACAAACCGCTGATGTGTCCGGCCGGTTTAAAAAATTGGTGAACGTGCTGAAACAAAAAGAGGGCGTGTTTGAACAAATGAATGCGCTTTATGAAGATATGCTGGCACCTCTTGGGGAAATACAGAAAAGCTTTAATGATTTGTCGGATAAGCTAAATGAAACCATTTCCCGGAAGAAAAAACAGACCCTTCTGGAACGTCAGAATTTTTTGATAAGCATCGGCGTAAAACGAATCATCGATGACGCAAAATCGATGATGGATCAGTTCCAGCTGGCGGCGACCGGGGAGTTCTGGACGGCCCAGATTAATTTTATCCGGACGGCCGGTTACATTTTTTTGGTTTCGTTTGTTCTGCTTTTTTCCATCGTGCTGTATCTGGCATGGCGCATCTGGAAATATCTGGTTAGAATTCAGGATCATCCCCGGCTGGCCGAACGCTTCTGGAGCCGGCTGGCCCTCCGGATGCTTCAACGGTCTTTGTTTCTTCTGTTTGTCACCCTGTTTGTTTATGTTTATGATCAAATCGGACCTTTTCAATCCAAGACGCCCATCACATCTATCATCCTGAATTTGCTTACAATATGGCTCTTTACCCAATGGTGCCTGGATGCCGTCAGGCAATACTGTGGAGAACCCGCCGCAATGGTTTACGGAAAACCGGCTTTTTATCTTCGCTCGCTGATTCGGTGTTCCAGATGGTTTTCCATGATATATGAAACATTTTCCTGGCTTGGCGGCGCCAGCAGTTCCATTTTAATCGTATGCCGCGTGATTTTTGAAGCAGGTCTGTATGCTTGGAATATTTTCTTCTGGAAAACCGTTTGGCATCAGCCGGAAGTCGAGTCGCTCTCTCCAAAAGAAAAAGCCGGCGTCACATCCGTCAAAAGCATTACTTTTGCAATAATTTTAGTTGTTTGCATATTGGAGTTGGCGGGATTCGGTATGCTGGCCCTGTATTGGTTCGCTTCCTGGGCAAAAACCCTGATCGTGTTGCTGTGGGGCGGGCTTGGGCTCATGGTGCTGCGGGAATGGAATCCGAAGACAAATAGAAGCGAATCTCCGGGCGAAATCGCGGGCTCGTCCAACGATTCCCTGAGCTGGGTGGCGGTTCAATTATCCTTTCTGTCCTGGTTTACGGGATTCATCATCTTTCTGGTGTTCGCCTGGGGCGGCAAACAGGCGGTGCTGCTGGGTATTTTGAATTTTCTTCAGCACACGTTTCAGGTGGGCAGCATGCGGTTCAGTCTTATCGGATTTATTGTCGCCATACTTATCATTCTGCTGACCCAGGCGGTTTGCAGGATATGGCGGCAGATATTCCGGAAAAAAATATTACAACAGAGCGGCATGGACGAAGGGCTTCAGGATTCGGTGGTCACCATATCCGTATATGTGATCTGGTCTGCGGGCATCCTGTTCGCCCTAAACGCTGTGGGCTTTACCGCCACCTCCCTGACCGTGATTTTGGGAGCGCTTGGCGTCGGTCTCGGTTTCGGGCTTCAGGCGATATTTAATAATTTTATCAGCGGCATTATTCTGCTGTTTGAACGTCCCATTCAGGTGGGAGATGACATTGAAGTCAGCGGCATATGGGCGCGGGTCAAGGAAATCAATGTGCGGTCCACCATTGTTCAGACCTATGACAATGCATCTCTGATCATTCCGAATTCTGATCTCATCACTTCCCAGGTCACCAACTGGAGCTTTAAGGACAAGCGCATCCGCCGGAACGTGGAAGTGGGTGTGGCATACGGCTCGGATGCGGAATTGGTGAGGGATACGCTGCTGGAGGTGGCGGAAACAACCCCGCGAATTTTAAAGCTTCCCAAACCGGATGTTATTTTCAAGAATTTCGGCGACAGCTCACTTGTTTTTCTGCTCCGGTTCTGGACCCGGCTGGAATATTTTTATACGGTGGAGTCTGACGTCCGGTTTGAAATCGACCGCCTGTTCCGGGAGCGCAATATTGAAATCGCCTTTCCCCAGATGGATATCCATGTTCGGTCCGGGCTGATTCCGCCGCAAGGATCGGCGTAGATAATAAAAAAGGTGCGATAATCGTGTTCCTCCCCGCAACAACAGAAGAAATGCAAGCCCTTGGCTGGGACCGCCTGGATGTGATTCTGGTCACTGGCGACAGCTATATCGATTCCCCGTACATCGGAGTGGCGGTGATTGGCCGGGTGCTGGTTGCGGCAGGTTTCAGGGTGGGAATTATCGCCCAGCCGGACGTCGCGTCCCAGGATTCGGACCACGATATCCGGCGGATGGGCGAACCGGCCCTATTCTGGGGCGTCACCGGCGGCTCCGTGGATTCCATGGTGGCCAACTGGACTGCTACCGGAAAAAAGCGCCAGCAGGATGATTATACGCCAGGTGGCATCAACAACCGGCGTCCGGACCGGGCTGTCATCGCCTACGCCAATCTCATCCGCAGATATTATAACCCCACGGTTCCCATTGTGCTGGGCGGTATCGAGGCCAGCTTGCGGCGCGTCAGCCATTATGATTTCTGGACAAACCGCATCCGGCGCTCCATTTTGTTTGACGCCAAAGCCGATTATCTGGTCTACGGCATGGGAGAGCGCAGCATTGTGGATCTGGCGAACAGTATCCGCAATGGGGATAACGCCGCGATCGGAAATATCCGGGGCATCTGTTACGCCACACAAAAAATTCCGGATGGATGCCTGGAATTGCCGCCCCATGAAGCGTGCGCTGAAAACAAAGATGTGTTTACGCAAATGTTTCACCTCTTTTACCGCAATAATGACCCGCAAACCGCCGTTCCCCTGGCCCAGAAACAGGATACCCGCTATCTGGTTCAAAATCCGCCAGCCTTTCCGCTCTCCGGCCCGGAACTGGACGCCGTGTACGAGCTGCCTTACGAGCGGGAACTCCATCCTTATCATAAAAGACAGGGTGACGTCCGGGCACTTACCACCATCCGGTTTTCCATCACCACCCACCGGGGATGCTACGGGGAATGCAACTACTGCGCCATTGCCGTGCATCAGGGGCGGCAGGTGGTGTCGCGGAGCATTAAATCGATTGTGGGAGAAGCCCGTAACCTGACAAAAGATCCTGGTTTTAAAGGAATAATTGCGGATGTGGGCGGGCCCACCGCCAATATGTACGTTATCGAATGCCCCCGAAAACAAACCAAAGGAAGCTGTCCGGACAAGCGGTGCCTGTTTCCAAAACCCTGCCCCGCGCTTCCCATGAATCACGGGCCCCAGATCGATCTGCTGAAAGCGCTTCGGAGCGTTCCGGGCGTGCGAAAAATCAATGTGGCGTCGGGTATCCGTTATGACATGATTCTCGCGGATCCGGAAAACGGGGCGAAATATCTGAAGGATATGGTGCGGCACCACATTTCCGGCCAGATGAAGATTGCGCCGGAACATACGGAAAATCATGTGCTTGAAAAGATGGGAAAACCAGGCATTGACAGCCTGCTGAAATTTAAAGGTCTTTTTGACCGGCAGACCCGGCAGCAGGGACTTGCCCAGTTTTTAACCTATTATCTCATCGCGGCCCACCCCGGCTGCACGGAAACCGATATGGCGAGCCTGCGATCGTTCGCCGTTAAAAACCTGGGCATACTGCCGGAGCAGGTCCAGGTATTCACCCCCACGCCCTCCACCTATTCTACTCTCATGTATTGGACCGGAAAAGACCCGTTTACCGGAAAGATTTGTTTTGTGGAAAAAACTCTCCGGGGAAAAGAAAGACAGAAAGCAATCATCACCGGACGGAACAGAAATAATGAGATGCGAAGAAAAGAAAAAACCAAAGGATATTGTAAAAAACATAAACCTTGACGCAATCGTAAAAAGTCGATTTTCTCCTTTTTCCGTCATTCCGGCGCAGGCATGAATCCAGTATATTCAATAAGTTATGGATGACGGAGCCGTCATCCCGGACTCCGATCCGGGACCGGCATGACGAGTTGCAGACTTTTTACGAAACCATAAACCTTGTCCGGAGGGGTAATTCCAATCCCAAATCATAGCGCTATCTTCGTTGGCTCGTCTTCGTCGCCTCAATCCTCACCACCTTGATATCATCTTTGATTTGGAATTGGAATAAGCGCTGATTTCCGAAAATTATGAAACATATCTCATAAAAAATCAGGGCTGAAACTGCATTTTTCTGACGCGGCTTGACTCAATTATTTGTTTAAAATTTAATATTTTATACGCATGTCAACCGGCATTGAAAGTCGCAACCACCCCTTCAGTTTTCAAGTTGCCGTCCGGGCGGCAACTTGCCCTCAAGAGTTCGGATACGCGATGACATCCTCAAGCCGGGTGATCAGATCAGCGCATGCCGTCCGCCGGGCATCCATCTCTTCCAGCCATTCAACCGCCTGTAGCCTGAGCTGTTCCTGGGTTTCCCGTTCAAGCTGATAAAGAGGGCAAATTTCCCGCATGCAGTCAATCGTCAGTTCCGCTTTCGCGCCGTCGTTGGGAAGCCGGGTCAATAACAGTTTATGGGTATAATGAAGCTTGCCGGCATCCAGGCCGATGCTCAGAAAATACCGTTCCTGGGCGG
>DAIEHU010000071.1 GCA_027353395.1 Desulfobacteraceae bacterium | reverse complement strand
ACAGTTTGCCCTGATCATGTTTACCCGGCAGGGATGTGAATTTTGTGAATCGCAAAAATCCATTCTGGAATTTTTCATCAATAAATACGGTTGGCCTGTCAGAACTATGGATATTGACGAATATCCCGACATGGCCGCTAAATTTGACGTGAGCATGGCGCCTTCCATGATCATGGTGGATAAAAATTCCGGAAAGTCCATGCCCATATCCATCGGCGTGATTTCCATGTCGGACCTGGCCCTTAAATTGTATCGGTCTATACGGTACATGAGGGGAGAAATCACCCCTCAACAATGGTTTATGCACGATTTTGAAAAAGGCAAAAGCAGTGACCCGCTCAAATATACTTCACAGATTCAGTAAAAATTTTAAAAAACCGGATGTCCGGATCGTTATTTTCTTCTTATTGGCCTGTTGTGCCATTAATGGAAAAGCCTTTGCCTGGGACGCAAACGCATACAACACCGGAAAATCCCTTGGCGCTGATATGGATGCCAAGCTGGGCAGCACTGATGGCATCAAGGAAAAAATCTCAAATCCCATGACATCAAAGGGCACTTCCATGCGCACCATGGACGAACAAAAGACCTTTGACAGTCAAATTTCTGCACCGTCGTCAAATGTGTTTTTGGATGTTTTAATTCAGCCGTCCGGCACCGGCGATATTACAAATCTTTCGATCAAGCAGGATTCGAATTTTGACGGGACGCCTGATTACGCATACAGAGTGTCTTCTCCGATGTCGGGCATATGTTCCAACGGTTTTGTTTCTGCGGATTTGGGCACCTGGAACCGCAAGCGGTTTTATACCTGGAAGGCGGATACAAGCGGAAAATTATCTGCGGCCGAAGTCCCCTCCATGTTGTCGCTTGCCGGGTGTTATTGCATTAATGCGAGCTGCGGCTCCAACTTGGTCTGGAATAACATCAGTGTTGTGTTAAAGGACATCGGCGGCGGCATGGTCAGCGCCATCCAGCAGCAGAAAGCCTTTACCATCACCGATGTCAATATCCTGGAAACGGAAATCAAATATTACGGCCAGGCATCCAACCAAATGGGAAATACTGCGGGCATCCCCGCATCCGGGATTTCAAACCCTGAGCAATATTTTCATAACGGCAGCGGAAATCTGCCGGGAGATCAGGAGGCTTTAAAACAGTCCCGTGATCCGGACAGCCTGTATTCCCAGCTCAACGTGTTAAACAACAATATCGGCAGCCAGTATGAAACCAAGCGATGTTCCATTAAACGGCAGGCCCAGCTTACTCCTCAAATGGAAATCATCGGGTATGACGTGAGCTTTTATATTGGATATGACGCCAACGGTGACTCAAAAGAATGTTTCTGGGCGGCTGTTTCGGGAGATTGCAGGGATGTATGGGCATACGGCTCCGGCTGGAATCAGTGTAAAGTCATCAATACGAATAAGCTGGGAAATATCGTGCATTCCCTCACCGAAAGTGCCGCCTGCATCCCTTATACGGACCCGGTTTCCGGGCAATCCGGATGCTTTTCTCCGCCGGACGCCATCAATATTCTTTCGTACAAATTTATACAGCAGACGGATAACGGCAATGCTCCGGGGTGTTATGGATCAAATGATGATTTGACGCATCAGTTCTGGCGTGTAAAAGCGTATGTCGTAAACAATCCCGACACCTGGAAACAAATCACCCAGGGAAATCTCATTATCGGTGTAAGAGACGATCCTCAGCTCACGAAAACAGGCGATTGCGCGGGCATGGATGTGACCGGATGTCAGAAGTTAGAAGAGAAAATATGCGATCAGAATGACAGCGGATGCGTTTACACCGTTCAAAATTATCATGCCACCGGCCTTATCCCACTTGCCGGTTGTTACAACCAGGCATCTCCCAATACCGGTGCAACATGGACGTTTTGCGCAGATGGCAGCAGAATCAGCTATCAATCCGGCTCAATCCGAGGAACTTTGGAATCGGGAAGCGATGTCTGGTGGAATATCCATCGCACATATACCTGTGAGGCTGGCGTGTTGTATGATTTTACCAAGGCACAGCGGCGATCAGCCAACATTCAAAAAACCTTAACTGCTAACACCAGCACGCTTGCCTATCAGGATTTAAACCCCCAAACAGGGAGAACCAAAAAATATTCCACCTCTCTGCCGCCAAGAGAAGACGTGCCGCATTGCGAACCGTCCTGCCGGGTGAAAATTCCGGTTCAGGATACCCAGGCATCTATTTCGGGAACCACGGACGATTATCGAACCACCATCAACAACTATGAATATACCATTAAAAAATGCGTCAATAATGTCTGTCCGATAGGGAAGGGGGAAATTCTGGTCCAGAAATGCGGATGTACCAATTACTTTAACCAGGCGACCAGCACGCTTCAGGTTGTTCAGGATGCGGGTAAGGATATTATTTGCAGCAGGGAATAGGCATCGATTGTCATGAAGCAGCCAGATGCGTTTTAAGGCGAGTATTTTGTCCGGGGGTAATGCGTATTTGGCGAAGAGGATTATGATCACTCACGGGATAATGAAAACCATAGCAAGTAAATGACAATCCAAACTTTTTTATCATTATAGATCGCGAGGACAGTAGCCACTATTCCGCAATTGGTTAAGATTTTAAAAATGGAGATGACGATTAGGTAAATGGCTCCCTTTGCTGGAAATGAAATAGCAAATTTAGGTTAATACCTGAGTCTTATCAATCGTTTTAAAGATCTGAGTCCGGATAATATTTTTGCACTATCGGGAAAGATGCTGTAATTTTGAATGATTCTTTTATACCCTTCTATTTTATTCCAGAATTTCTTATCATCACGTTTTTTGCAACGGGAGTAAATGGGCAGAATTCCGCTCGAATATTTTACTTTCTCAAACGTTTCTTGAGTCCAACAATAAGACGATCCCGTTCGTGCTCGCTAATCAGGATGTGAACCATGGCTTTGACCCGCTCTTTCAATGTTTGGATACGGGTCTTGCAATATAACCGTCGACCACACCGTCAATCTTTCCGCAATGTTCAAAGGGAGAGATTTTTAAGCCTGAAATCAATACGGCGAAAATTCCGGCAAGATCAGGATCGGACTTTGCCTCCACCTTCATATCCTGTAGGACAAAACAATTTAGATCCGGCGATTATTACGTATAGGCTTAAAAAACGGACGTCAGAAAACGGTTGACAGTGATTATCATATCGTTATATTACGATATAAAAACATACAAGGAGCAGCAATGAAACCTTTTTTAAAAGTGATGAAAGCCTTGTCTGATCCCAGCCGGGTCAAGATCATGAAGATGCTTCAGAATCGCGTCATGTGTGTGTGCGAGATCCAGACGGCCCTTGGGGTGGCCCAGTCAACAACAAGCAGGCACCTGCAGATTCTGGAAGATGCTGGGTTGATAACATCAAAAAAAGACGGCCTATGGGTCAATTACATGGTGGCAGGCGGCGGTGAGAGTCCCTATGCGGCTGCTTTGATCGGCAACCTGCGTCATTGGCTTGAGGATGATCCGGAGATCCGGCGCATAGTGGAGGCCATGCCGGGTATCCGCCGGGAAACCATTTGTAGCCGGTGATTGTTTGTCTCGATAAATCGTTATAAAAGGATATGACGTTATAGGAGATTCAGTGCGATGAAAGAAGAAACAACAACAAAATTATCCGCCGGTTTCCAGTGCGCCTGCGAATCCCCGCAACCGCCGCCACACCGGTTTTCCATGCCGGTTTATCTGGCCGCCGGAATCGCCGGACTTGCCGTCTGGTGGCTGGTTTATGAACGTTTAGAAATGGTTGCCGCATTTTTAACCTATGGCCTACTGGGATTGACGCCATCCGGCCATTTGGGGGAAGCGGTCTTTTTTTTCATTTATGAGACCCCGAAGGTGCTCATGCTGCTGACCCTGGTGGTGTTCGGCGTGGGTGTTATCCGGAGTTTTTTCACCCCGGAAAAGACCCGGGCCATCCTTTCGGGAAAGCGGGAATTCATCGGCAATATTCTGGCCGCCCTGCTGGGGGTTGTGACCCCGTTTTGCTCCTGTTCGGCGGTTCCGCTCTTCATCGGGTTTGTGAGTGCGGGTGTTCCCCTGGGCGTCACCTTTTCGTTTCTGATCTCAGCGCCCATGGTCAATGAAATCGCTTTAGGTTTGCTGTATGGCCTTCTGGGGTGGAAAATCGCCTTGCTGTATGCGGGGACCGGATTTTTTGTTGCGATTTTTGCCGGATGGATCATCGGCCGCTTAAAACTCGAAAACCATATTGAAGATTGGGTCAGGGAAATCAGGGCGAACGCGGTTGACCTTGAAGATGTGAAAATGACCTGGCATGACCGCTTGATTTACGCAAAGGACGCAGTCAAAGACATCGTGGGACGGGTCTGGATTTATGTGCTGGCCGGTATTGCCGTGGGTGCCGGGATTCACGGATATGTCCCCCAGGAGTTCATGGCGTCCATAATGGGCAAGGGAAACTGGTGGAGTGTGCCGCTGGCGGTGGTGATCGGCGTTCCCATGTATTCCAATGCCGCCGGGATTGTTCCGGTGGTGGAGGCCTTGCTGGGCAAGGGCGCGGCCCTGGGAACGGTGCTGGCGTTTATGATGGCGGTGATCGCCCTGTCCCTTCCGGAGATGGTGATATTGCGCAAGGTGCTGAAAATGCGTTTGTTATTGATATTTGTCGGTGTTGTGTCCAGTGGAATTATGATGGTGGGATATTTATTCAATGCGGTGGTGGAGTTGCCGTTTTTTGTCAATTGAACGTGAAATCTCTTATGCGGGAGGGAGCCAATGGGAGCTGAAGTCACGCGCATACGGGTGGGCCGGTTTGATTCCGGAATCATCGGCCTTAAGGAAGCCATTGAAGAAGCAATGAAAGCGTGCATGGGAAAATCGGATCAGGAAAAATCCGAATTTCTGCTGACCCGGCTTAAAAAAGACAATTATATCCCTGATCAGGCAAGTCAGGATTATGTGCGGGCGTTTCTGCGGGAGTACAAAAAGGCCGCCGGGGAACCCGTGGATGCGGAAGCGGACGGGCCGCTGGAAATCCTTGTGCTCGGGCAGGGGTGCACCCAATGCGATGCGCTTGAACGGTTGGTTATGGCGGTCATGACCGAACTTCAATTGACCGATGCGGTGCTTGAACACGTCACGGACATCAAGGCCATTGCCAAAACAGGCGTCATGGGTGTTCCGGCGCTGATGGTGGCGGGCCAGGTGAAGAGCGTGGGTTCCGTGCCGTCCAAATCCCAATTAATTCAATGGCTCATCCCATATAAAAGGAAACAGGGCATTCCAAATGAAAAAGCTTGAAATCGAATGGCGTCATCTGGACAAGGACGGAAATACCTGCGAGCGATGCGCGGACACGGGCGTGGCAGTGCGAGCCGTGGTTGAAGAACTTTCCGGGGAACTTCATGCATCCGGATGGGAGGTTGAATTTAAGGAAATCCTGCTTTCGGAAAAGGAAATCCCGGAATCCAATCTCATCCTGATCAATGGCGTCCCTATTGAAGACCTGTTTCCCGATGCCAGAAAATTCGAAAATTGTTGCATATCGTGCTGTGAAATACTCGGCACAGCCACCCAGTGCCGGACCATCGAACGGGATGGCCGGACCTATGAAGCAATCCCTGCCGCCATGATACGGGAGGCGGTGAATATTTTAATCAACAAACAGAACCTGTGAAAGGAGGCAACCAATGGAAATTAAAGTCCTGGGGCCTGGATGTTCGAAATGCAAACAAACGGAAACCATCGTCAGAGAAGCGGTAGCCGAATCCGGTGTGGCCGCCAATGTGGAAAAAGTGACGGATGTCATGAAAATCGCTGGGTATGGCGTGTTCGGCACTCCGGCGGTGATCATTGACGGCGAGGTGAAATGCGTGGGCAAGATTCCCAAAAAGGAAGAAGTGCTTTCGTGGATCAAAAAGTGATACACCATGATTTCAGTTGTTTGTTCAAGGGTGACCGTCCTGTAAAAAATTAATTACAAGGGGAAAGTCATGAGCATTAAAAAACAATATCAAAAAGCAAAACCGGTGTGCAAGGTTACGTTTCGCATGTCCAAAAAAGATGTGTGTGAAGCCTCAAATGTGAATATTGTCGGTGGGTTCAACAACTGGAGCACAAAACAAACGCCCATGAAAAAACTTAAAGACGGCTCATTCTCCCTGACGATGGATTTGATGAAGGATTGTGAATACCATTTTCGTTATTTGATTGATGATCAAATATGGGCAAATGATCCGGAAGCCGATAAATATCTTCCCAGCGGATATTCTGGAAGCGACAACTCCGTTATCGTTTTGTGATGTCAAAAATTATAAAACCGGTTTTGTTCGAAGGGGGTTGTATGACGCAAAATTGCTGTGAAACTTCAAGCAATATCATGATTCTGGCCTGCTCGGGCGGCTCCAGTGTCGGGCAATTGTCCAATCAGGCGGCGGTGGAACTCGCCCAGGAGGGTTTCGGCAAAATGTTCTGTCTGGCTGGCATCGGAGGACAGCTTTCCGGGTTTGTTCAATCCGCAAAGGACGTGCCGGTGATGGTGGTGATTGACGGCTGTTCCGTCGGGTGCGGCCGGGCCATTTTGAAGCAGGCGAATGTGCAATTGACCCATTATCTGGTACTGACAGATGAGGGGATCGAAAAAAATAAGAATTTTAACCTGGAACAGGCCGATATCGACCGGGTCAAAGAAGCGGTCAAACGGACCGTAAACGGGAACCCCCCGGTGGATTCCTGGCCAACGGAGACTGGATGCGCCTGCGGTTCCGGGCGTTGAACGTCTTTTGATATTAAAGTGTTTGTCCTAATATTTATGCCTGCGAAGGAAAACAGATGAATGCCATTACGACAATCAAATCAATTTTCTATTTTGTTCTGGCCGGACTATTTGAGATTGGTGGTGGGTATCTTGTGTGGCTATGGTTACGTGAAGGCAAATCATTGTGGTATGGTCTGACGGGTGCTTTGGTGCTCGTACTTTACGGAGTAGTTCCTACTCTGCAACCGGCTCATTTTGGCCGTGTCTATGCGACATATGGAGGCGTTTTTATAGCACTTTCTATCCTGTGGGGCTGGAAGGTGGATAAGATAGCTCCGGATAAATTCGATACCATTGGTGGTTTGGTGGCCTTGGTTGGCGTAGGGATCATTATGTATTGGCCCAGGGGACAGTAAAGAATGCCTTTTAACGATCTGGTCTGCTATTGTTTTCACTATACGCGAAAACAGATTGAGAAAGATTACCTGTATCATCGCCGCTCAATGATTCTTGAAAAGATTATACTTGAAAAGAAAACCGGTGGATGTGACTGCGCTCAGAAAAATCCAAAAGGACGTTGATGTTTGGCTGATGTCCACCAGGTGGTGGAAGAAATCGCAAAGAAGGATTCCATATAACAGCCATGTCAACTCAGACTGGTAATTCCGTTGTGCGACGACTTACAATTTTAAGGAGAAACCACAAATGATTTTAAACCTGTCGGATGAAGACATTTTTCGAATGAAAAGCGCGGCCTTAGATGACGACCGCAATGAAGCGCTTAAATTAATTAAAGAATTTCTCAAGCGCCTGGACCAGCAAAAACATGGCGGCATGAAATCGCACCTGGAAGGATAAGGTGAACAACATGTTATTAAACAGCTACACCAAAGAGATTTTCCGGCCCGAATGCAACGCCAGTTTTGAATCCGTGCATTGCAAGGCCCATCTAAACGAGGACGTGGGCGAGGTTCTGCCCTATCTCAATGCGGTGCTGGGCGGGGCTCAGTATTTTACCGACCCGCCGGCGGTGATGTTCCACCATCATGGCCGGATCATCAAGGTGGGAGCGGAGGAAATCGCCATCAACGCCCTGAAGGACGAAGAAGAGGCCGACCGGGTGCTGGAATGGCTGAAAACCGAAATCAACCAGGCTTGGGAAAACCGCGACACGATTATTCCTTGCTATTCCGGCAAGGTGAAACCCAAACTCTTTGAGATTCTAAAATTCCTGCCGAAAACCAACTGTAAAAAATGCGGTCAGCCCACTTGCATGGTATTCGCGGCCCAGGTGGCAGAAGGGGGCAGAGGCATTGAATCCTGCCCGGATCTCGCCGGGGAAAGCCGGAAAAAACTCGGGGCGTATCTCTCCGGATTTGAATTTGAATAGAGGAAACATCCGATGAACGAAAATATTATTGAAACCCAGGCGCCCCTCGAAGGGCCTCCTGAATCAAGGCACTGGCCCCTTTCGGCGTATATTCTATCCTGCGCCGCCGCAGGGTGTGTCTGGTGGCTTATATATAGCCATTTGCTTTTGGCATCTTCTTTTCTGGCATTTGATGTGATGAAGTTGCAAAAAGGCAGCCATCTGGGGGAGACCATCGCATTTTTCATCTATGAAACGCCCAAGGTATTGATGCTTTTGACCCTGGTAGTGTTTGTCATGGGCGTTATCCGGAGTTTCTTCACCCCGGAAAAAACCAGGGCCGTGCTGGCGGGCAAACGTGAATTCGCCGGAAATATCATGGCCGCCCTGCTGGGCACGGTGACCCCGTTTTGTTCCTGTTCGGCTGTTCCTCTGTTTATCGGATTTGTCGGAGCCGGAGTACCGCTGGGGGTGACCTTTTCATTTTTGATTTCCGCGCCCATGGTGAATGAGATCGCCGTTGGAATGCTTTATGGCATGTTGGGGTGGAAGATCGCCGCTATTTATATGGGAACGGGTTTGACAGTGGCGATAATCAGCGGATGGGTTATCGGTCGATTGAATCTGGAAAAGTATATTGAAGACTGGGTCCGGGAAATCAAGGTCAATGCATCTGAAATGGGAGACCGGAAGATGAGCTGGCAGGAACGATTCGCGGACGGGAAAAATGCTGTCCTGGAAATCGTCGGCAGGGTGTGGCTTTATGTGCTGATCGGTATTGCCGTGGGCGCGGGTATTCACGGGTATGTTCCTCAGGAGTTCATGGCGTCCATCATGGGCAAGCAAAACTGGTGGGGTGTGCCGGTAGCGGTGATGATCGGCGTACCCATGTATTCCAATGCCGCGGGGATTATCCCCGTGGTCGAGGCCCTTCTCGGCAAAGGCGCGGCCTTGGGCACCGTGCTGGCGTTCATGATGGCGGTAATCGCCTTGTCCCTGCCGGAAATAATTATTCTGCGCAAGGTATTAAAAATGCCTTTGATATGGGCGTTTATCGGGATTGTGTCGTTCGGTATTATGGTAGTGGGTTATCTCTTTAACATGGTGGTGTGAAATGGCGCAGGATATTACGCAACTACGCATCGGGAAATATTATTTCGGCATTGTGGGGCTCTTCGACGCCATCTCAAACGTTGCTGAAACAAACGGCGGCGAACCGGATGAGGTTATCGCGGGAGCCCTGTTCGACAAACTCTCTGAAACCAATTATCTGCCGGAAAATGCAAAAGAGCTTTATAAACAGGCATTTTTGAAGGAATACCAGAAACAGCGAGGTTTGGCGGTAACGGTTCCTGATGCGGAAAAGGATGATGCGGCGATAATGATTATCGGCCAGGGATGCGCCCAGTGCGACAAGCTGGAAATGGACGTCATCTCGATGCTTTCCAGCCTGAAGATCGCGGCCCGGGTGGAACATGTCCGGGATGTCAAGACCATCGCCCGGATGGGCGTCATAAGTGTTCCGGCGCTCATGATCAACGGAAAAGTCAAATGTGCGGGATCGGCGCCGGCCGCATCCCAGTTGCGCCGATGGATAGAGGAATGCGTTGCGGCGGATAAACCCAAAAAACAGGAAATATGATAAATGGCGGACTCAACCATCAAAAAACTGTCATTTCTGGACCGGTTTCTCACATTCTGGATATTTCTGGCCATGTTTGCGGGGGTGGGCGGGGGATATTTTTTCCCGGGCATCAAATA
>DAIEHU010000070.1 GCA_027353395.1 Desulfobacteraceae bacterium | reverse complement strand
ATCTGTGGCATGCAAAAAAAGCGCTGAAGTCAAAGAGGGCCCGTTTCAAATGGAAAAAGGGCCAGGACCGGAATATGAAACCATCGCCACTTTCGGGGCCATGTGCCTCAATTCCAGCATTGAATCCATCGCCAAGGCCAATGAAATCTGCAACCGATACGGCATGGACACCATCACCTGCGGTTCCACCATCGCTTTCGCCATTGACTGTTTTGAAAATGGGCTGATCACGGAAAAAGACACGGATGGCTTAAGTCTTACCTGGGGCAATTCCGAAGCCATCGTTCAACTGACGGAAAAAATCGGCAAACAGGAAGGATTCGGCGCGATTTTAAGTTTGGGAAGCGAAAAAGCCGCGGAAAAAATCGGCGGCAACGCACGGGATTTTTTAACCACCGTCAAGGGCCTGGAAGCGCCCATGCATGACCCGAGGGGCGCTCACGGATATGGCTTGGCCTACGCCGTCTCTCCCAGAGGCGCCTGTCACGAAGCCAGCCTCACCTTTGAAGCGGAAGGCGGCTTGATATTTATCCCCGAAATTCCCGAACTCTCTTCGGATCTGCCTGAAGGAAGCGAAGACCGGGCTCAACTGAATGTGGCGGCCCAGGATTACGGCATGTTCTTCTCCAACTGCGCTGTGTTCTGCAATCTTGGGGGCTCCCCCTTGAACGCCACCCAGGCCATTGATATGGTCAACCACGTTACCGGATTTGACTATACTTTAGATGAAATTATCAAAATCGGCAGGCAGTTGTGGTACCTGAAACGAGGACTCACCAATCTGTTCGGCGCCAGAGCCAAAGATGACCGGCTCCCCGCCCGCTTGATGACAGCCCTGGAATCCGGCCCCACCGAAGGCAGTATTCCGGACATGGACCGGATGTTGGCTGAATTTTATGAATTACGCGGATTTAATACTGACGGCGTCCCGGAAAAACAGGTGCTTGAAAATGCCGGACTGACGGATTTGGCTGAATTGCTGTACCCGGAAGGAGCGTAAACCGGATTTACTCAGCAACATAGGGCTTCACCTCATGGCGCGTATTTTCTTCACCAACATCCTCCGCCGTTTGTAAATGCGCAAAACAAAAAAGAGAACCAGGACCGGATAACACCGGCGCTGGTTCTCGCATCTCAAAGATAGAGGAAACGTTAATGCTGGAACACACTCTGGAAAAAATCGAGGAAAAAATCAAGCTGTCGCCGAATATTCCGGAAAATAAAAAAGCCGAATATTTTGAGCTGCTTCATGAATTAAACAATGAAATAAACGAACTCAGCAAAACAGAACAGGAAAAAGCCCAGAGCATCAAAGGATTTACCAAAATCACGGCCCATGAAGCCACCCGGGAAGTCATCGATCCCCATCTGATGCAAATATCGTTAGATGGTCTCTCGACATCGGTGAGGGAACTCCATGTTTCCTACCCGAAACTGGTCAATACGGTAAACGATATCTGTTCATTTTTATCCAAAATCGGCATTTAACGCCGTCTCTCAAGGAACAGGAAATCACATGGAAAATGCATCTGAAACCACCGGCCATTTTACGGCCCAAAACGGCATATCTGTTTTTTACAGGCACCGCCCGGCAAGGCCCGAACGCGCCAGACTGGTTCTTGTCCACGGTCTGGGAGAGCATTCCGGAAGATATGGTCATGTCATTGACCGCCTGACGGCGCATGGCATGTCCGTCTGGGCCATCGACCATCAGGGGCATGGCCGAAGCGAAGGCGCAAGAGGCCATATTGACCGGTTCGATCAGTATTTGAACGATCTGGAACAAATGGTCGACATGGCAAAAAAAGATATGCCGGAAGGCAGAAAATGTTTTCTGCTGGGCCACAGCATGGGCGGCCTGATCGTCCTGCGCTTTGCCGAAATATTTCGCAACGCCATTGACGGCGTGATCGCCTCGTCCCCAGGGCTTGCGCCAGCCATGAAAATTCCGGTGGTCAAGGGCGGGGCCGCGAAACTCATCTCACATATCTGGCCGTCCCTGACTTTTGACAATGAACTGGACCCTTCGCATTTAAGCCATGACCAGGCGATCGTTCAGGCATATATCGCTGACCCGCTGGTGAACCGGCGAATCAGCGCCCGCTGGTTCACCGAGTTTTTATTCGCCATGGAAGCGGCGAAATCCGAAGCCTCGGCAATCCACATTCCCACCCTCATGCAGGTGGCGGGCTCTGACCGGATCGTGAATCCGCAGATATCAAAAATTTTTTTTGAGGCGCTTGCCGCGAAAGATAAAACGCTTTTTTTCTATAATGATTTGTATCATGAAATCTACAATGAATCAGCCGATGACCGGGAAAAAGTGCTGAGCGATCTGTCGGCGTGGCTGGAAAACCATATATGACAATCGATCCGAAACGCCATGGGTAAGTCAATTTCAGGACAGAAAAGGAATTTAAAATTGATTGCAGGCCTCCGGCGGTCGCTGGCGCCGCCTCTTCACTTTTCAAACATTTTTCTCATCTTGCTCCTGTCAATAGCCCTATTTGCCGCTCCTTTGTCAGCAGCCCCCGCAATTGATGAAACGCCAGCCGGGGATGCCTCCGGGAAACCCAACCTCAGCACAGTCGGCCTGTATCTTGAAAACGATTATTTCGCCGGAACCGATGGCGGCTACACCAGCGGCCTAAAACTGTCCTGGAGTTCCGCCATTCAGGATGTCTATCCCAACGTATGGCCCCATCGCTGGCTGTATCCGCTCATCAAATGGATTCCTTTTGAAAAAGCGCCGGACCGGCAGCGGAACATCACTTTTTCCTTGGGCCAGAATATTTTCACCCCCCAGGATATCGAATCCCGGGAAGTGGTGAAGGATGACCGGCCCTATGCGGGAATCACCTACGTGTCGCTGGGATTTCACAACCGCATGGCACGCGAGATGGACTCGGTGGAAGTATCCGCCGGCCTGGTTGGACCGGCTTCGGGTGCGGAAGAATGCCAAAAAACGGTGCATTGGGTGTTTAACGATATAAAACCCCAGGGATGGGACAACCAGCTGAAAAACGAACCTGTCCTCGGCCTGGTATACGAACACAAAAAAAAGATAGCGGCGCCTGATACGAGCGGCGGTTTTGGATATGACGTTATCTTAAACACCGGCGGCGGCCTTGGAAATGCGCTGACATATTACAATCTGGGCCTCCTGTTCCGCACCGGATGGAATCTACCCGGTGATTTCGGCGTCATGCCCATCCGGCCCATCAGCTCCTTTAACAGCGCGGTGATGAATACGAACGCCCGGATGTCCTCAAAAATCGGCGTTCAGCTATTCGTATCCATGGAAGGGAGAGCGGTTTTACGGAATATTTTTTTAGACGGCAACACCTTTACCAACGGTCCCAGCGTGAATAAAAAACCGGCGGTCGGCGATTTTATGACGGGTATCGCCTTCAGCCTGGGACAAGGCCAGCTCAGTTTCGCTTATGTCACAAGATCAAAGGAATTCGACACCCAGAAAAAGGCCGAGCAATTCGCCAGCATTAACCTTTCCTGCGCTTATTAACCTCAGGCTTCCCGTAAAACCTATAACCATATGAAAAAGCAGTTTATTTGTATTGCACGCAGACCCAGCCCATCCAAAACCAGCTTTATTCCAACTAAAAAAGGAGGAAAAATGAAAACATTCAAAACCAGATTCATGCGCGTCATCATCATCCTGTTATCCCTGATGCTGCTTCTGCCTGCGGGGGCATTCGCCAAATCCTTCGGTAAAATCGTCGCTTTCGGGGACAGCCTGTCAGATCACCACGGGCTTGAAAAATACATCGGACTTTATAATCCGGTGACAAATCCAAACGGCGCTCTGGAAGCATGGACAAACGGGGATGTCTGGGTTGAATATCTCGCCGCCATCATGGGCGCGACACTGGAAAATGACGCCATTGCCGGCGCAATGACCGACGGGCATGAAAATGCAGACATCCAGGCGATGTCCGACCAGGGCCAATTGCCGCAACTGGGCCTGGTCGGTCAGATCAACAGATATGTGGATGGGAATCCGGCGTTCGTGGCAAAAGATACTCTTTTTACCATATGGATCGGCGGGAATGACCTTCTCGAATATGCAAGAGGCGAGTCCACCGCCACATCCGTGAATGCCCTGCTCAACAACGCCATCGACAATATCATCAACTCCATGAGCAAACTTGCCGGTGATGGCGCAACCCATTTTCTGGTTCTAAATCTTCCCGATCTTGGGAAAACACCGGCGTTCAATTCCAGAACCCCTGCCGAAATCGCCGCAATAACCACGTTGACGGTGGCGTTTAATTCAGCCCTTGAAACCGGATTAACCAATTTTAAAAAACTTTTCCCCGGAGTCACCATCTATACCTTTGATGTTTATACCTATATGAATCAAATGATCAGCAGCGGCGCGTTTCCAAACACCACCGGCACATACATGACCCTGGATGCGAACGGCAATTATACAGGCGCGGTCAATGGGCCTGCGGATGATTACCTGTTCTGGGACAGCATTCACCCCACCACCAAGGCCCATGAAATGGTGGCGGTCAACGTTGACAAACAGATAACCGATGCAGACACGCATGACAATGATGACAACAGTTGCTTTATCACTTCGGTCAGAACACCCATGCATGACGGAATGACGGCTGTTATGATAATAGCTGTTTTCTCAATCGCCGGAATCGCCGGATGGGTGCGGAAAAACCATTAAATGTCTTTTTTGCAGGGGGCGGCGGTTGATCCGTCCCCTGCAAAATCGTGAGTTCTTAAAAAACAAAATGATACACGAACAGAAGATTAATGTCCGCTATGCGGAAACCGGCGTCAACGGAAGCCTTAAACCTGTCAATATCTTAAATTATTTTCAGAATATCGCCAGCGACCACAGCGCCGAAATGGGCGTGTCCGCCATGGACCTGCTGCCCAGAGGCCTTGCCTGGGTGATATTTCAATACCAGATAAATATTTTCCGATATCCCGCATGGAAAGAAAATTTACGGATGCGCACCTGGCGGTATCCGCACCGGAATTTGTATGAACTGAGACAGTACGAAGTGTTCGATGACCATGACAATCTGCTGATATCGTCCAAAAGTTCATGGGTGCTGACGAGCCTTGCCACCAAAAAACCGGTTCGCCTGAACAGGCATCTGCCTCCGGAAATGATTGACGGTCTACAGCAGCCCATCAAAAATGATTTCACCGCCGTGCCGGAAATAAGCCAAAGCCATGCGATCCGGTCATTTAACGCCAGGATGCATGATCTGGACTTTAACCGCCACGTTAATAATTCGGTGTATGTGGTCTGGGGCATCGAAAGCGTTCCCCAGGACATCATCCGGACCTGCCGACCCGCCGCCATCACCGTGAATTACCTGGGGGAATCCCTTTACGGCGATCCCGTCACCGTAAAAACCCAGCGCATCGGGACTCACCCGTCCATGGATTTCCTTCATGCCATCATCAACGAAAGCACGGGAAAAGAAATCACCCGCCTGCAAACCCGATGGGAAATGATGAGTGATGAATGACGGAATTATATGCAACTTAACTGCTGGGCATCACCGGATTCCGCGTCATCTGGGGAATGAATGACGATTTTTGCTAATTGATCATGCTTTTGGAGATCAAAAAACCCTCGGGTGTCTTATAATAGGTGAACCTGTCCGTCAATTCCTGGCTGCACAATCCCGGTTCCGCGATGCGAATATTGCAGTCATCTTCAATCTGTTTTGCCTTGCTGCTGACGGCGGTCTTTCATGGCGTCTCCCTTTTCATATTTCCTGCTATCACCGGTTCTTTCTCTTTGAAGCCTTGGCCTGTTTGCGTTTCTTTTTTTTGTTCTTCTTTTCGTCCTTTTGCAATTTGGCGTGGCCTTGCTGTGAATAACCGGGAAATAAAGCCTTCTTCATCGCGCCTGAAGACCCAGCAGTTTCAGATTCTTCATTAAAACAAGACCACCAGGACATACGGGCGTGAATATCATCCAGTCTATCCCTTTCAAGATCCCTTTTTACCTTTTCAAGGCATTTATCTTTACCGATGACCAATGCTTCCTCAAATGCGCTGTAGGGAATGATTCCCGGCATGATCAAATCGTCCTCATACGCCTTCTTGATCACGTCCATGCTCTCGTCCGGATATAAATCACAGACATTATCAGCAATGAGTCCCCAGAAATCAGATATCTCGTCCGCCTCCTCCCCGGTAAATAATGTATTGAAAAATGCGACGGCTTGTTCCCTTGATACGTATCCTTCAACAACCGCATAGGCCAATGCCTGACAAGCGGACACCCGGCAGTAATCATCCGCTTCACGGTTTAAAATCATGGATTGGATGGGTTCAACAGCGCCGCCGCAGGTATTTAATAAGACCACCGGCAGGTCTGATGTGCAGATATCGCCGAACAATTGGTCCGGTGTATCGCCGGGAAGACTGAAAAGGTCGACAATGACCTTGTGGGCTTTGGGTTCCTTAAAATGTCCCAGCAGCATGACCGCATAAATATGGTCATACAGCATCTCATCTTCAGCATATTTTTCAGGGTCAGCAAGGACATTTTCCAAAATCTCCATCAGGCGGGGGGTGATTTCCTGCTTCCGCATGATGGCCGCATCTATGTGTTCACGTTTATAAATCCCGTCAAATGTTCTGAAAGCCTCAAGTATATCGGGGATTGATAATTCATCGACGGTTTCAATTATTGGATCATCATTATTCATCGTTTAAATTTTCCTTTTCTGGATTTGAATATAAAGCTATTTGAAATGATATAAAATTCATTTACACCGCCGCTCCCAGCACCGCGTCACGGACTTTCGCCGGGTCAAACACCACATGGCTGATCTGGGATTTTTTTTAGGTATTAAATGATAAAAATGAATTGAAAGTGGCAGGTTGCAGAATCCTTCCCAGAAGCAGCTCCGTGCCCCGGCAATGGTTCGGTCCCCTGAATTGACAAGCGCCGAACCGTAAAACAGATGCCCGGCGAAATTGCTATAGTCCTTTTTAACCCATACACCTTATTCCAATCCCAAATCATAGCGCTATCTTCGTTGGTTCGTCTCGGCTCCTCAACGTACCAACTGTACGCCTCCGTCGCCCCTCACCGCCTTGATATCACTTTGATTTGGAATTGGAATTACTTATCCAGGACAGCCCTTACCCGCATGATCAAATCCGACAGTTGATAGGGTTTCCCGATAAATCCGGCAGCCCCGTATTGCATGGCCTCCCGGGCGTTTCCCTGAGTGGCGTAACCGCTGCTGATAATGATTCTGGCGCGGGGGTTCACCGCCAGAATCTCGTTCAGGCACTGATATCCACCCATGCCCGGCATGCTCAGGTCCATGACGACAAGATCAATATCACCGCTTCGTTCCCGGTAAATATGTAACGCGTCTTCGCCGTTTTCAGCGCTGATGACCGAATAGCCGAAATAGCTCAACATTTCGGCCGCCGCTTCCCGGATGGCCACCTCGTCATCCACCACCAGAATGGTTTCCGACCCAGCCGGCAGAGCGGGTTCCGGCGAAACGGGCTTCAGAATCTCCGCCGGTTGCGATATAGCCGGAAAATAGATTTTAAAGGCCGTGCCCTTCCCCGGTTCCGTATAGCAGGTGATGTACCCGCCGTGACTTTTGACAATCCCGTAAACCGACGCCAGCCCCAGGCCGGTGCCTTTACCGACGCCTTTGGTCGTAAAAAAAGGATCGAAAATATGCGTAACGGTATTCGGATCCATGCCGCACCCGGTATCTGAAACCATCAGCATGACATATTCACCGGGGGCTGCGCCCAGATGATTCTTACAGTAAGCATTGTCTATGAGGGTGTTGGCGGTTTCAATGGTCAGCCTGCCGCCATCCGGCATGGCGTCCGCCGCATTGCTCCCTAAGTTCAAAAGGATCTGTTCAATATGGATGGGGTCCGCATGAACCGGCCATAAACCATCTTCAAGATCCAGCTCGATGTGAATCATTCTGGGAACCGTCTGTTTTAATATCTGCTCGGCCTGACGGATTTCATGATTCAGATAAAGGGAACGGCGATGGCCTTCCATCTTCCGGCTGAAGGTCAAAAGCTGGTCAATCAAGCGGGCCGCCCGGTCGCCGGCCTGCTGAATCTGAAGCAATTTCGGGTAATCCGGATGATCCGCCGTTTTTTTGAGCAGCAGCAGCTGGGTATAACCATTGATGCCTTGGAGGATATTGTTGAAATCATGCGCGACCCCGCCCGCCAGGGTGCCGATGGCCTCCATTTTCTGAGCATGCTGTAACTGGGTTTCCAGTTTCGATTTTTGTTCCTCCGCCAGCACACGGTCGTTGATGTCCCGGATAATGCCCCGGAACCCGGCTGGCTGGCCTGATGCGTCCTCAATCAGGGATACGGAAACCTCAAGATAACGAAACAGGCCATCTTTCTGGATCAGTTTAAAAACACACGCCCGTGCCGGAATTTTGGTCTCAAAAACGCCCCTGAATGTTGATAAAATTTTGGCCGCGTTTTCCGCATCCATGTATTGGTGATAGTTGGCTTTGGCGATCTCTTCCCGCGTATAGCCGGAAATGCGGCAAAGCATGTCGTTATAAAATGTGAGATTACCGGCAATATCCACCTCGTAATACCCATCCTCAATGCTTTCAAGAATGGTCCGATACTTTTCCTCGCTTTCCCGCAAGTCAGCCTCCGCCTTTTTCCGCTCATTGATATCGATCACCGTAATAAGGCCCGCAGGCTTGCCTTCATATGTCAATATGCCGCCGGAAAGCGAGACCCAGACATCATTCCCGGTCTTGTTGATGATTTTAAAATCATACGCGGGCGGCGCCTGCTGTCCGGCCTGGCGCTGCTTTCCCCTCTGGCGAACCAAGGGTTGAAAATCCGGATGAACGATCACCCAGAACTGCATTTGATAAAGCTCCTCACGGGAATAGCCGGATATATATTCCGCCGCCGGGTTCACATACACCCAGTAATCGTTTTGGTATATCATGATGGCGAACGGGCAGGCTTCAGCCAGCGCCCGGAATTTTTCTTCGCTTTCCTGAAGCTGGGTGATGATTTTTTTGCGTTCCGTGATATCCCGGTTGACGCCGATAACGCCTACTGGCCGTTGGTTTTCATCCCGGAGAAAGGAAAATTTGGATTCCACCCAAATGGTTTCACCGTCCTTACGATAAAGTTCGACTTCCATCGACTTGGAGCGATTCGGGTCGGCCTGCCCGGAAGCTTCCAACTGCATTTCTTCAGCAAACAATGGAAATATCTTGATCAGGGAATCCGGCGTGACCATTTGCTGGATGGGTTTTCCGACCACCTCCCAGCAGTCATAACCGCGCTGGGTTTTAATGGACGGGCTGATATAAGTGTAGTTTAAGTCCATATCCAGTGTAAAAATCACGTCATTGACGTTGTCCGCCAGCAGATGATAGCTCTCTTCCACCTGATCACGAACCTGTTCCGCAATCCTTGCGCGTTTTTGAAGGTTTGCGGCGTGAAGGGCTGTTTCCACCATCCGCGCGATATCGGTGTCAACCGCCGGCATCTCCAGATACCCAAACGGCATGAAAAGACTGGTTGCAGGGATTTGGTCCGCCTCTCCCCTTTCACAGAGAAACACCACCGGAACTTCCGGTTGGGACCGGATCGCCAGAGCAGCTTCAAATGCGGTAACACGACCGGGCAAATGGATATCCATGAAAACCAGTTCCGGCGGGCCGGTCTGGGCTGAGGACAGGGCCGCCTCGGATGTTTCCGCAAGCGGCAAAACGTCGTATCGCAACCGTTTCAGAGCGGCGAGAAAATCCGAGGTGCGGGAAGACCTGGCTTTGGCGGCCAGAATCCTGGGTATCGAAGGAAACGGAAAATCATGGGTTCTGATGTTTGTATTGTTCACAGGGCCGTCCGTTTCAAGAAACGTCATAAAAAGAAAACCAGGCAGGGATGTTTGATTGTCTTAGATTGGCATTTCCAGGCCAAATTGTCAATTGCAATCAGGCGATATCATAATTTACAACCGCCACTC
>DAIEHU010000006.1 GCA_027353395.1 Desulfobacteraceae bacterium | reverse complement strand
CAGTCGTGGTCAAAAGCGATGGGTTCTTTGTGGTCTCTTGTGAGGCCTTCGTTCACCACATCGATCATTTCAAGAAACGACATGTCCTTGGAAATGTTTTTCGCATCATAGGTTTCGAGCCTCCCGATGGCCTCTCCCCGGCCCTGACGCCAGACCTTTAATGTCAGATTGATCATTTTCGCGCTCATTATTTGTAACTCCTCTGGGTCAACGCCACATTTTCAAAAACCAGGGGTTCCTTGTGAAAGATGGCAGGCCTGCCCTCCCCGGCGAATTCCCAGGCCGCCACATGGCAGAAATTCTCGTCATCCCGAAGGGCCTCGTTGTCCTCGGTCTGGAAAGCGGTGTTAAAATGACACCCGCAGGATTCCTTTCTTGCGAGCGCATCATCAATCATGAGTTCGCCGAATTCCAGGAAGTCCGCCACCCTCCCCGCGTTTTCCAGACTCTGGTTGAAATCAGCTTGATTTCCCGGCACATAAACGTCTTCCCAGAATTCTCCCCGCAAATCCGCCACCATGCCTTTGGCTTTGGTAAGCCCCGCCTCGTTTCTGGCCATGCCGCAATGCTCCCAGAGAATCCCGCCCAAGGCCCGGTGAAAATCAGCCACCGTGCGCCGGCCTTTCATTCCCATCAGCCTTTGGATGCGCTGGTCAGCAGCGTTCTTCGCATGTTTAAACGCATCGCTCATGATGGGGGTTTCCTTGAAATGGCCGCCCGCCAGATAACCGCCGATGGTATAGGGAATGACGAAATACCCGTCCGCCAGCCCCTGCATTAGTGCGCTGGCCCCCAAGCGGTTGGCGCCGTGATCGGAAAAATTGGCTTCCCCCAGCACGAACAGGCCGGGAATGGTGCTCATCAGGTTGTAATCCACCCACAGGCCCCCCATGGCGTAATGTACGGCCGGATAGATCATCATGGGCGTCCGGTAGGGATTTTCGCCGGTGATTTTTTCATACATCTGGAACAAATTACCGTATTTGGCGGAAATGGCCCCTTCCCCGGCCCGTCTGATGGCATCGGAAAAATCCAGATAAACCGCAAGCCCGGTCTCCCCCACCCCTTTTCCCAGGTCGCACTGCTCCTTGGCGTTTCGGGACGCCACATCCCTGGGCACCAGATTGCCGAAGCTGGGATACTTGTTCTCCAGATAATAATCCCGTTCGGATTCCGGAATATCAGCGGGCTTTCGTTTGTCGCCCGGTTTCTTGGGAACCCAGACCCGGCCGTCGTTACGGAGGCTTTCGCTCATGAGGGTCAGCTTGGACTGGAAATCGCCATGCACCGGAATGCAGGTGGGATGAATCTGGGTAAAGCAGGGGTTGGCGAAAAACGCGCCTGTCTTGTATGCCCGGAAGGCGGCCGTGACATTGGAGGCCATGGCGTTGGTGGAAAGGTTGAACACATTGGCATACCCGCCGGTGGACAGAACCACCGCATGGGCCGCATGGGTTTCCATTTCTCCGGTGATGAGGTTCCGGGTCACGATGCCCCGGGCCCGGCCGTCCTCCACCACCAGCTCCATCATTTCCCGCCTTGGAAACAGCGTGACCATCCCACCCGCCACCTGGCGCATGAGGGCACCGTAAGCCCCCAGAAGCAACTGCTGGCCGGTCTGGCCTTTGGCATAGAACGTGCGGGACACCTGGGCCCCGCCAAAGGACCGGTTGTCCAGAAACCCGCCATAGTCCCTGGCGAACGGAATACCCTGGGCCACGCAATGGTCGATGATGAGGTTGCTGATCTGGGCCAGCCGGTAGACGTTGGCTTCCCGTGCCCGGAAATCGCCGCCCTTGATGGTGTCATAGAACAGCCGCCGGATGCTGTCCCCGTCGTTGGCGTAATTCTTGGCCGCGTTGATGCCGCCCTGGGCCGCGATGCTGTGGGCCCGGCGGGGGCTGTCCTGAATGCAGAAATTTTTCACCGGATACCCCAGCTCCGCCAGGGATGCTGCGGCGGACGCGCCGGCAAGACCCGTGCCCACCACAATGATCTCAAATTTCTTTTTGTTGGCCGGATTCACCAGCTTTAATTCAAACCGGTGGCGGTCCCATTTTTCAGCCAAAGGGCCGGACGGAATTTTTGCGTCCAGTTTCGGGTCTGAATTCGGGTTTATCTTTTCGTTCGATGCAGCATCAGGTTTCATTTTGGTTCCTTAATTCATGAAGAATCCGACATAGGCGGGAATAAATCCAAACCCCGCGGCGACCAGCAAACTGAACACAAGCCCAAGTCCCCGGATGGCGGGCATATATTTGGGGTGATTGGCCCCCAGGGTCTGAAACAGGCTCCAGAAACCATGACTGACGTGAACCGCCGCCACAATGACCGCAAGGGTGTAAAAAAGCACATAGGGCACGGATGCGAATGTCGCGCTCATGGCTTGAAACACCGTTTGCCGGACAGGATCGATAAAGTGAAAATTGGAGAGATGCACGGCGACAAAGGCCAGAATGATCAGGCCGGTATAGGGCATGGTCATGGATCCGATGGTGCGGCCCCCGGCATTTTTTTTGATCTGGTAGCGCACCGGACTGGCCTTCCAGTTTTGCCAGACAAGCAGAAAACCGGTGGACACATGGATGACGGCAAATAAGAGCAAGCCGGTTTCCGCGATCCGGATCAGGGGGCCCAAGGCGTGAAGGTGCTTCACATAGGAGAGGAACATATCCTTCCCGCCATACAGGGTCAGGTTGCCGATCAAGTGGATGATGAGAAAGAGGCAAAAACATAACCCTGTCAGGGCCATGAGCAGCTTTTTGCCGATAGAGGTTCGGAGCATATCCAGAAACCAGTTCATTGCAGATCTCCCTATAACAAAAATCCGAAACGGCGGACAGACATGTCCGCCCCAGCACATCAGACCAAATGATCAAACACGTCTTTGCACATCTCGCCCATCAACCCCAAATTCTCACACACATGGACCCCGGCGGATTTTAAGGCCGCAATTTTGGCGCTTGCCGTGCCGCTGCCGCCGCTGATGATGGCCCCGGCGTGTCCCATGCGCCGGCCGGGGGGAGCGGAAACGCCGGCGATAAATCCGATGACGGGTTTGGTGACATTTGAACGGATAAATTCCGCCGCGTCCTCTTCCGCGTTGCCCCCGATTTCGCCCACCATGACAATGCCTTTGGTTTCAGGGTCGTTCTGGAATGCGGCCAGGCAGTCGATAAAATTCGTGCCGTTTACGGGATCACCGCCGATGCCGATGCATGTGGTCTGGCCGATGCCTTGTCCCGTGAGCTGGAACACCACCTCGTAGGTCAGGGTTCCGGACCGGGACACCACGCCGATGGGGCCGCCGGGTTTGTGGATCTGGCCGGGCATGATGCCGATTTTGGCCTGTCCGGGGCTGATGATGCCCGGACAGTTGGGTCCGATGAGCCGGGAGCCGGAATTTTTCAGCATGTGCTTGACCCGCATCATGTCCAGCACCGGAATGCCTTCGGTGATGGCGACAATCAATTCGATCCCCGCATCCGCCGCTTCCATGATGGCGTCCGCCGCAAACGGCGGCGGCACGAAAATCATGGTGCAGTTGGCATGGGTCTTCTCTTTTGCTTCCCGGACCCCGTTAAACACAGGGATGTCATCCATCAGGCTTCCGCCCTTGCCCGGCGTCACGCCACCCACCACCTGGGTGCCATAGGCCGCGCACTGACGGGTGTGGAACTGGCCTTCCCTGCCGGTGATTCCCTGAACCAGGAGCCGGGTGTCTGAATTTATAAAAACACTCATAATGATCGATATCCTTTCTACCTTATCACTTCCGCCACCATGTCGCCCGCGGATTTCATGTCCATTGCGGTGAACAGCTTGAGGCCGGATTCAGTCAGAATTTTCCGGCCTGCTTCCACATTGGTGCCTTCCATGCGGACCACCACCGGCACCTTGATTTGCGTTTTCCGGGCCGCTTCCACCACCCCTTTGGCGAACACGTCGCACCGGAGTATCCCGCCGAAAATATTGATCAAGATTCCCTTGACGTTGGGGTCGCTTAAAATAATCTTAAAGCCGTTTTCCACCATTTCCTCCGTGGCCCCGCCGCCCACATCCAGAAAATTGGCGGGTTCGGCCCCGGCCAGCTTGATGGTGTCCATGACCGCCATGGCGAGCCCCGCGCCATTGACCATATTGCCCACGTTGCCGTCCAGCTTGATGTAATTGAGGTTATACCTGGAGGCTTCCACGTCCAGGGGGTCTTCCTCGTCCAGATCCCGGAAGGCCGTAATATCCTTGTGACGGAACAGGGCATTGTCGTCAAAATCCATTTTGGCGTCCAGGGCAAGCATCCGGTTGTCATGGGTGATCACCAGGGGATTGATCTCAACCAGCGAGCAATCGTTTTCCACGAATAATTGATACAACCGGGTCACCATGTGGGAGAATTCTTTCACCACGGATGCGGGGAGATCCAGCCCGAACGCCAGCTTGCGGCAATGAAAGGGCTGGATACCGATGAGCGGATTGACAAGCACCTGTATGATTTGTTCCGGGGTATTGACCGCCACTTCCTCGATATCCATGCCCCCTGCTTGGCTTGCAATAATGAGGATGCAGGCCGTGTTTCTGTCCGGCACCAGACTCAAATACAGTTCCTTTTCAATGTTCGACCCGGCTTCCACCAGAACCTTGCGCACCTGTCTGCCTTCCGGCCCGGTCTGGTGGGTCACGAGGTTCATGCCGATGATGGATGCGGCATGAGCGGAAACCTCATCAAACGAATGGGCCAGCTTGACGCCCCCGCCCTTTCCCCGGCCGCCTGCATGGATCTGGGCTTTCACCACCACGGGAAACTGCCCGATTTCCGCTGCAATCTCTTTTGCCCTGGCCGCGTCAAACACCACGTCTCCGGCAGGCGTTGGGATGTCGTATTGCCGGAACAGTTGCTTGGCCTGAAACTCATGAATTTTCATACAAATTTCTCCGATTTTCTATTATTCTCTGCGCGAGTTAATTTTTCTGTCTGGTTACAACACTGCTAATCAGCCGCGCTACTTTGTGGGTCGGCTGGATTTACTGATTGGGTGGCATTGTTCGCTTTTAGAAGCTCTGTGTAACTTGTCAAGCGCGGATCAACCTTATGAAAAACCACTTCAAAATCCTTTCTAATAGCAATACCTTTCTTAAGAATTCTATTTCGGACCTGGGCACCAGCAGCATGCATCACAAAATCGGCAACTTCCATAAATGCTTGTTTTTTATATTTAGTTGCAAAAAACAATCTCGGCTCTATCATTATTTCATCATTTCCAATTTTATATCCAGCGAGGTAGCCATAGACGTCTTTTTTAATACGTTCGGACTGCTCAATGACCACAACAATTTGGGTAGGTTGAACATACTTTGCAATGTCTGCTATTCGACCCCAAATTCCATTGCACACCAACTGTATGAGGGGGAACTGTGTGTTGTTTTCCAGTGTATCAGCTACCATTACTGCAAATCTAAAGAATGAAAAATGAGTGAAAAAGTACCCTAAAGCTTCCATCTGTTTTTTAGTTGGTTTATTCAATTCCGCTGCATGTAGTGGTTGGTCAGGCCCCGAAAAAAATTGCTGTTTCATGTATTGCCAGGGTCTTTCAATGAGATGCTCATAATCTCGTAGCAATACGGCGCACCCGCCCAACCCAAAAACAGGATGATTGGCATCTGCAAAAGTCTCATGCCCTGTTTCGTCAATTCCGACTAACAGTGTGGACAGAGGGTAATCAATTTTTCCACTGTCGTGAATTATTGAGAAACTATCTTCCGCTGTCATTTATGCACCATTGTTTAACCGGACCCGCATAAAACTCGGCATAATGATTTTCAGTCCGTATAATGCGCCATTGAATATTTTGCAAATTGGGTGATAACATAATGTAATTGTTTTTGTTCCAACCAGTGCAAAATTTTATCGTGGTATTTTATGCGGACCCGCATAAAACACCACGGATTGTTTCAAGTCCTGTTGGCCGGGGTGCCGGTCACAGATCCAACGCTTCCTTCAATGTAACTTCCAGCGTTTCGGTCAATTCCTTATAGGTTTTTTCCTGGCAGTTCACCCCTGGGACTTCCTCGATCCAGCCGATCCACCAATTACCTTCTTTTTTTATTACAACGGTATATTCGTTTTTCATTGAGTCATCCCTACCCCATAGCTGTCCGGCTAACGGTAAAAAATCAGTTTTTTGCCCCAACGGGGCTACGTCATAAAGCATAGGGTTGCGGCGGTTGTAGGGGCGAAAAATTTTTCGCCCCTACCCTGGGAACATATCCGATTATGATTTTCAACCCCAACGGAGTTACGTAACATTCCCATGAATCGCCCATATCCGGACGCAACCCCGTTGAGATTCGATGCAAATTGTATGATTTAAAACATTAGCCGACGGCTATGATTCCTACCCCGCCTTTTTCAATCGCCGGGATTACCCCCTACCCAATCACACAAAGCACGGCATTTTTTGGCGCCGAATCGCCGGACTTAAAATTAATGGCGCGGACAACGCCGCTGACCGGGGCGGGCAGAGCATTTTCCATTTTCATGGCTTCCAGAATCACCACCGGCTGGCCTTTTTCCACCGGGTCGCCGATATTTTTGGCGTAACTCACGATCATGCCCGGCATGGGCGCCAAGAGCGGCGTGCCGTCGACAGACTCGGCAACCGCTATTTTTTCAGCCGGTTTCGGGGCTGAAGGTTTGGACGGTGCTGGGGCCGGAGTCACAGGCCGGACGATGGGTGCGGCTGGAGCCGCCATTGCCGCACGGACCGGAGCAACAGGACGGGCGGGCGCAGGCATGGGCTGAGCGGCGGCAGCCGACTGTGGTGCGCCGGGTTCCTCCACCTTGACCTCAAAATAATCGCCATCCACCAGCACCTTGAAGGTCCGGGCGTTTTTTCCCATCTCATGAACGGGTTCTGTTTTCTTTTCAATAAGTTTGCCTGCCTTTGCCTTGACGATCAGTTCCTGTTCCTTTTTAACGTCATCCAGGGTTTTCGGCCGCATGGAATCCGGCGGCGTCTCCTTGCCGTATTTATACATCAGAAATTTTTTGCCGGTGACCGGATACAGGGTATAAAGAATGATATCCTCCATATCATCCGTCAGCCCTTCCAGGTCTTTTCGGGCTTTTGGAAGCTCGGGCGAAAGCACCTCCCCCGGCCGGCAGGTGATGGGGGTTTCTCCGCGTTCATACCCTTTCAGCGCTTTTTTCTGAAGTTCCGGGTTAATGGGGACCGCGGTTTTGCCGTAAAGTCCGTAGCACAGATCCTTGACCTGGCCGGTGATCATTTTATATTTTTCATCCTCAGTATCAAACAGCACATTGTTAACCGTCTGGATGCCGACGATCTGGCTCGTGGGGGTGACGAGCGGAATCTGGCCCAGATCTTTCCGGACTTTCGGCAGTTCTTTATACACTTCGTCAATCCGGTCCAGGGCGTCCATTTCCCTGAGCTGGTTCACCAGGTTGGAGAGCATGCCGCCGGGGGTCTGGTGCAGGAGCACATTGATGTCGATAATGGAGACCTTGGAATCATCCAGCAGGTGTTTGTATTTGGGCAGTACTTCCTTTTCCAGCACGTCGTTTATTTTCGCCAGTTTATGGATGTCAAACCCCGTGTCCCGGCTGGTGCCGATGAGGGACATGACCATGGGCTCCACCGCCGGATGGGAGGTGCGGTAGGCATAGCTGGTCATGCAGGTGTCGATGATGTCGACCCCCGCCTCCACCGCCTTGAGATGGGTCATGGGGGCCATGCCGGAAGTGAAATGGCTGTGCAGGTGAATGGGAATGGAGGTGGCCGCTTTTAAGGCGCTGATCAGCTCAAAGGCATCGTATGGCGCCATGAGCCCGGCCATGTCCTTGATGCAGATGCTGTCCGCCCCCATGTTCTCCAGGTCTTTTGCCTTGTTCAGGTAATATTCTAGGTTATACACCTCGCCGCCCATGCGGGGTTCGGTGAGGGAATAACAGATGCAGCCCTGAAAATGCCTTTTGCAGTCCTTGATGGCCGCCATCACGGTCTCAAAATTACGGAAATCGTTTAAGGCGTCAAACGTGCGGAACACATCCATGCCGTTTTCCGCAGCCTTTTCCACAAACGCTTTTGCCACGTCATCGGCGTAATTGCGGTACCCGACGATATTCTGGCCCCGGAGCAGCATGGAAAGGGGTGTTTTCTTAAAATAACGTTTGAGGGTCCGGAGCCGGTCCCAGGGATCTTCGTTTAAAAACCGGTGCATGGTGTCGAATGTGGCCCCGCCCCAGACCTCCACGCCCCAGAATCCGATGTCATCCATCATTTCGGCCACGGGTATCATGTCTTCGGTGCGTCCCCGGGTGGCGAACAGGGATTGATGCCCGTCCCGCAAGGTCAAGTCCTGGATTTTCAGGGGATTTTCCGCCTTGGGGCGGTTGTTGTAATCTCTGATGGGTTGCATTTTTATCGCAAAATGGTCACTCATGGAGATCTCCTTGGTATATTTGCTTTAAAATATAATAAATTTAAATAGTTATAATTATTTTACAGTGAAAACCAGCCTGAGGGTCACCGGTGAAAGGATTTCATCTGCATCAGGCCGCGCATTTGCATCTGTTGCTCACGGCCGCCAGCTCCCCAAAGATTTGACGGGAACGGCTGCGCCGCCTGTGGCGCATCGGCTTTAAGCGTTCTGGCCGGTTCCCCATGAACGTGAATTTGCGGCAAAACCGGCAATTCCTGTTCTGATTTTAGATATTGGGCCACCGCGGCGATGGCCGCAACCTTTTTTTTATGGATCATGGATGTCATTTTAATTACGAATTACGGATTTAAGAGCAGGGCCTTTCTTATAAACGGCCCTCGGGCCAAACACCCGTTACGCCGGAATATTCCCGTGCTTTTTGGGCGGCAGGGTCTGGCGCTTGGTATGCATGATCTCCAGTGCTTCGATGAGCCGCATCCGGGTTTCGCTTGGCGCGATCACGTCATCGATATAGCCGCGGCTTGCGGCGATATATGGATTATAAAACAATCGCCGGTACTCTTCAATTTTTTCCCGGCGTTTGGCCGATGGATCCTCAGCGCCGGCGATTTCCCTGCGATGGATAATATTGGCGGCCCCTTCGGCCCCCATGACGGCGATTTCAGCAATCGGCCACGCAAAGGCGATATCCGCGCCCAGATGCCTAGGCGACATGGCGATATACGCGCCCCCGTAATCCTTGCGGATAATCACCAGGAGCTTTGGAACCGTGGCTTCCGAATAACACCACAGGAGTTTGGCCCCATGCCGGATGATCCCGCCCCATTCCTGATGGGAGCCAGGCATGAACCCCGGTACATCCGACAGGGTGAGGAGCGGGATGTTGAAGGCGTCGCAAAACCGTATAAACCGGGTGGCCTTGTCGGATGCGTCAATGTCCAGACACCCGGCCAAGACTTTGGGCTGATTGGCGATAACCCCCACGCTTTTGCCATTCAGCCTTGCAAAACAGACAATGATGTTTTTGGCAAAATGGGCATGGGGCTCAAAAAATTCACCATTGTCCACAATCTGGCGGATGACGTCCTTCATGTCATAGGCCCGGCTGGGGTCATCGGGAATCAGGGTATCCAAGTCCGGGGCCAGACGTTTCGGGTCATCCGTCGAGACGGCAATTGGCGGATCTTCCATATTATTGGACGGCAGATAGGCCAGGAGCTTACGGATACGAATGATGGCGTCCGCGTCGGATTCGCAGGCGAAATGCGCCACCCCGCTTTTTTCGTTGTGGGTCATCGCCCCGCCCAGATCCTCAAAGGTGATCGCTTCGCCGGTCACGGATTTGATGACTTCCGGCCCGGTGATAAACATATGGCTGGTATTTTTAACCATAAAAATCCAGTCGGTCATGGCCGGGGAATACACGGCCCCGCCCGCAGTGGGCCCCATAATGGCTGAAATCTGGGGAATCACGCCCGAGCACAGCGCATTGCGATAAAAAATCTCACCGTATCCGCACAGGGCGTCCACCCCTTCCTGGATACGCGCTCCGCCGGAATCGTTCATCCCCACCACAGGCGCACCCGCTTTATGGGCCATGTCCATGATTTTGCATATTTTTCTGGAGTGCATCTCCCCCAGAGACCCGGCTCTGGCGGTAAAATCCTGGGCATAGGCGAACACTGGCCGGCCATCCACCCGGCCATAACCGGTGATCACGCCATCTGCCGGGATATCCACCGATTCCATGCCGAAATTAACGCACCTGTGCTTGACAAACATGTCAACTTCCCGGAACGTACCGGGATCAAACAAGACGTCCAGGCGTTCGCGCGCGGTCAATCGTCCCTTTTCCTTGTGTTTCGCCACCGCCTTGCCGCCGCCCATTGCCATGAGGCTTTGCTTTAATACATTGAGTTCGTTAATTTTATCCGCGATACCCATTACCCGGTCCTTTATGAACTGATCTCGTTTCAGCAAATATTGACGGCATCCAGCAATTTCTTGGCTGCCGCGGTGGGGGAGGTGGTTCCGTTTGCCACAGCATTGGTTAATTCAGGCATCAGGCGACGCACATGAGGAGTCTGATAAAACCAATCCTTAAGGCCTTCTTCCAGCAACTGGGTCATCCACTCCAAAGCCTGCCGCCTTCTTTTATGGTGAAGCGCGCGGGTTGCGGTCATGGCGTCACGATAGGCGATAACCATTTCCCATATCGCATCAATACCGGTGGTTTCCAGAGCGCTGCAGGTAAGCACCTTCGGGGTCCAGCCCCATTCGGAGGGTGCGAACAGATGAATTGCATTTTCATAAACTTTTTTCGCGGCATAAGCTTTGTCGATGTTATCCCCGTCGGTCTTATTCACGGCAATGGCGTCGGCCAGCTCCACGACGCCGCGCTTGATGCCCTGGAGTTCGTCTCCGGCCCCGGCCAGAATGAGCAACAGGAAAAAATCCACCATGGATGCGACCGATACCTCCGACTGGCCCACACCCACGGTTTCAACAATAACCACATCATATCCGGCCGCTTCGCAGGCCAGCATGGATTCCCGGGTTTTTCGGGAAACGCCGCCTAACGTGCCGCCGGAAGGCGATGGCCGGATAAAGGCTTTCTCCTCTAAGGCGAGTTTTTCCATGCGGGTTTTATCGCCCATGATGCTGCCGCCGCTCCGCACGCTGCTCGGGTCCACCGCAAGAATGGCCACCCGATGGCCTCTCGATATGAGATGCATCCCAAGGCTTTCAATAAACGTGCTTTTACCCACCCCCGGTACGCCGGTGATTCCCAGCCGGATGGAATTGCCGGTATGGGGCAGAAGCCGTTCCATGACCGTTGCGGTTAATGACTGATGGACGGCCAGCGCGCTTTCAATCAGGGTGATGGTTTTAGCGAGAATTTTCCGGTCGCCCGCCCGGACGCCCGTCACATAATAATCCGGGTCCATTTTCATTAATCAAGTTCCATCAATCAATTTCCATCAAAGTGCTTCCAGCGCGTTCAACACCTGATTGGCGGATTCGGTAATGACCGAGCCGGGCCCGAAAATTTTGGCGACGCCATTGGCATAGAGAAATTCATAATCCGCAGGGGGGATCACCCCGCCCGCCACCACCAGGATATCCCCGGCACCCTGTTTTTTCAGGTCTTCGATCAGTTCCGGTATCAGCACCTTATGGCCTGCCGCAAGGCTCGAAACGCCCACCACATGCACATCGTTTTCGACAGCCATACGGGCAGCCTCAGCCGGGGTCTGAAACATGGGGCTGATATCCACGTCAAACCCGAAATCCGCAAATGCGGTGGCCACCACCTTAATGCCCCGGTCATGACCGTCCTGGCCCATTTTGGTGAGCAGAATGCGGGGCCGGCGGCCATGTTTTTCAGCAAATTGTTCCGTGCGTTTCCGCAAGGTTTGGATGGCGTCACTGTCCTGAAACTCCGATGCGTACACTCCTGAAATGCAACGGGTCGTGGCGACATAGCGCCCGAATACTTTTTCCATGGCGTCTGAAATCTCCCCCACCGAAGCCCGGGCCCGGACCGCGTCAATACAAACTTCAAGCAGATTGCCGCCACTGGCGGCGCATTGCGTTACGGCGGCAAGCGCCTTTTCAACAGCCGCCGGATTTCTGTTTTTCTTTATCTCTTGAAGCCGCGCCACCTGCTGATTTCTGACCTCCATTGATATCTCGCGGACATCAATGGGCGCTTCGTCCGGCACTTTATATTTATTCACGCCCACAATCACGTCTTTTCCCTGATCAATGCGCGCCTGACGTCTGGCCGCCGATTCCTCGATCCGCATTTTCGGCATGCCGGACACAATGGCTTTAGCCATGCCTCCCATGGCATTCACTTCATCAATGATCTTTCTGGATTTTTGAATGATTTCATTGGTCAGTGCCTCCACATAATAGGAGCCGCCCAAAGGATCGACAACCCGGGTGACCTGGGATTCCTCCTGCACGACGATCTGGGTATTCCGGGCCACCCGGGCGGAAAGATCCGTGGGCAGACTCACCGCTTCATCAAATGCATTGGTGTGCAGGGACTGGGTGCCCCCCAGTACCGCGGCCAGACATTCCAGGGTGGTGCGAATGATATTATTATAAGGATCCTGCTGGGTCAGGCTCCACCCGGATGTCTGACAATGGGTGCGCAGCATTGAACTTTGGGGATTTTTGGGACCAAACTGCTTCATGAGATCCGCCCACAGGAACCGGGCTGCACGCAACATGGCGATTTCCATGAAGAAATTCATGCCGATGCCGAAAAAAAACGACAGCCGCGGCGCAAAATCATCTATGTCGAGGCCCGCGCTTAATGCGGCTTTGACATACTCAATACCGTCGGCGATGGTGAAGGCGGTCTGAAGCACGGAATCCGCGCCTGCCTCCATCATATGATACCCGCTGATGCTCACGGTGTTGAATTTGGGCATGTGCCGGGAGCAGTAGCCGATAATGTCCGACACAATGCGCATGGAGGGTTCCGGCGGATAAATATAGGTATTGCGGGTCAGGTATTCCTTTAAAATATCGTTCTGGATCGTGCCCGACAGTTTCGCCTGGGGCACTCCCTGCTCTTCTCCGGCCACAATATACCCGGCCAGCACCGGCAGCACGGCCCCGTTCATGGTCATGGACACCGACATTTTATCTAAGGGAATGCCGTCAAAAAGAATTTTCATGTCCTCCACCGAATCAATAGGCACCCCGGCTTTGCCCACATCTCCGACAACGCGGGGATGATCGGAATCATACCCCCGGTGGGTAGGCAGATCAAAAGCCACGGATAGGCCTTTTTGTCCGGCCGCCAGATTTTTCCGGTAGAAATCATTGGATTCCCTGGCGGTAGAAAACCCGGCGTACTGGCGGATGGTCCAGGGGCGGTTGGTGTACATGGTGGCCCGCACCCCCCGGACAAACGGGTCAAGGCCGGGAAGGCCGTTGACAAATGCTATATTTTCGATGTCTTCCGCCGTATAAAGCGGTTTGATGTCGATTCCTTCAGGGGTGGGCCGGGTGAGAGATTCCACCGTCTCATTCCGCAGTTCTTTTGCGGCAAGCTGTTGCCAAGTCCGGATGTCAGGGTGTTCTGGCATATTTGTTTTCCTCTTTTATTGACAGGTCATTCCAAAATGGGCTGAAAAAAGGTTAATCAATCAACCCCGTTCGCACAATTCCACAAGCACGCCGCTGGTGGCTTTGGGATGCAGAAACGCGATTTTTGCGCCCCCGGCCCCTTTTCGGGGCGTTTCGTCAATCAGCCGGACACCTTTTGCTTTCAGCTCCGCCAGAGCGGCTTCAATGTTTTCCACCCGGAACGCAATATGCTGGATACCTTCGCCTTTTTTTTCAATGAATTTGCCGATGGGCCCATCCGGAGCCGTAGATTCCAGAAGTTCCACCTCACTTTCCCCTACCGGGAAAAACGCGGTTTTCACTTTTTGCTCGGCCACGGTTTCATCCCCTTCAAAGGCCAATCCCAAAATATCCGACCAAAAATCTTTGCCGTTATCCACGCTGTTCACGGCAACGCCGATATGATCAATTTTCAGTATTTTCACTTTAATCTCCCTGACAGCATTTTGCGCGCCGTCTCTTATAATGCGCACGCCTTCTTATTCCAATTCGCATTCAAGCGGCATCCGCGTTGGCTGCGCCGTCGGCTCCTCAACTTACAAACACTAAGCCTGCGCCGCCTTCTTCTTGCCGCCTTGATGTCATCTTGAATGCAAAATGGAATTATTAAGACATTGCCGCACCATACAAACAATATGCTTCCAACATTTGATGGATATTAAATTACCGTCAGTTTCACGCGTTGTCAAGCGTGATATAAGATTCCTTCAACAAAAACAGATTCATACACAACCCGCTTATTTAATGCAGACTTTACGCACTTCCTTCAAATCCGCAAAACCACCGAACACCTTCTCAATACCGTCCTGTTTGAGGGTGGTCATGCCTTCTATAATGGCCTGCTCCCGGATTTCACTCATGGTGCGCCGGGTCTGAATCATTTCCTTGATCTTGTCGGTGCCGATCAGCAGTTCATGAATTCCCATCCGGCCACGATACCCCGTATTGTTACATGCATCACACCCTTCGGGTTTATAGAGGGTCAAATCGCTCGTATAAGGTATTTTGACATTTTTTTCAAACAGCTCAGGATCATATTCGCGCACCAGTTCATCATATTCCGCCTTGCTGGGATTATAGGGTTTCTTGCAATCCTTGCAAAGGGTCCGCACCAGGCGCTGTGCCAGTATGGCCAGCAGCGCGTCGGCAAAATTAAACGGATCCATCCCCATATCCAGAAGACGGGTAATGCTCTCCGGCGCGCTGTTGGTATGCAGGGTTGAAAATACCAGATGCCCGGTGAGGGAAGCCTCGATGCCCATTTGCGTGGTCTCATGATCCCGCATTTCACCGACCATGATCACATCCGGGTCCGCCCGCAGAAAGGCCCGCATGGCGGTTGCAAAGTCAAAACCGATCTTGGGGTGAACCTGGACCTGGCGCAGCCCTCTCTGGGTGATTTCAACCGGATCCTCAGCGGTCCAAATTTTGGTTTCAACCTTGTTAATAAAGGATAACGCGGAATGCAGGGTGGTGGTTTTACCGGAACCGGTGGGGCCGCAAACGAATATCAGGCCGTAGGGTTTGACGATGATAGTGGTGAACTGCTCATAATTGCGTTCGGAAAACCCCATTTTACTGAGCGGAAGTGGTTCACCTGCGGCAAGAATACGCATAACCACATCTTCAAGACCGCCCTGGGTGGGAACCGTCGCCACGCGGAGTTCAATATCCTTCCCCCCGTATTTTTTAAAGGCGATCTTGCCGTCCTGGGGCTTGCGGCGTTCGGAGATATCCAGTCCCGACATAATTTTAATCCGGGACACCACGGCATTTTTATAGCTGAAAGGAATGGTCTGGTAAAGGTTACAGGCCCCATCCACCCGGATCCTGACTTGTGTGTTCTGCCTTCCCGGATAGGGTTCCAGGTGAATATCCGAAGCGCCCCTGGCGCAGGCATCCAGAATAATTTTATTGACAAGCTGCACCACCGCGCTGCTTTCTTCTGAAACGCTATCTGTTTCATCCTCAATTTCAGATTCTTCGGTTTGCAGTTTGGAAAGAATATCATCAATGGATGACATTTCCTTGTGATCGGAAGTAAACAGACCGATAATTTTAAGGATGTCTTCCTTTAAAGCAAAAGCCAGCTTGATTTTTCTTTTGGGAAACAGGGTGCGGATCTCATCCACCCGCTGCATGTCTTCAGGATTGTCAATGGCGATGACAATCTCGTCCTTTTCCGTGCGGATCGGCACCCATACATTGTTTTTCATGAACCCGACCTTGAGTCCGGCAAGAAGCTCACCGGGGATGGGCATGGTTTCGTTATACTGAATAAGGGGCAAATCATAATACCGGCTGAGAGCTTCGGCCACGTCTTTTCTGGAAATTTTGAGATCATTAATCAGAATGTCGATGATGGGAATATTTTTTTCCCTAGCGGTGGCAATGGCTTTATTGAGTTCTTTCTGGGTTAAAATGAGATTTTGCAGCAGGTAATCAAATTTGCTCTTCCTTGTGCCCGCCATTTTTTTCTGTTTATACAGGGCGATGCCCATAATATTGGCAAGCTCGGTCACATTGGCTTCATCATTGGAAATAAACGGCCCGCCGCCCTTGCGGTTGATCAACTGGATGACGCCTAGTACAAAGGACTTGAATATAATCGGGACAACCAGCACCTGCTGGGTCCGGAAACCGGTTTTTTTGTCCCAGCTATGGTCAAATTTCAATTCCATGTCGATGGCGGACAGTTCCGCTTCGTCATAGACATTTTTGATATTCAGCGTTTTCTGGTGGGCCGCCGAATAACCGGATATGCTGGCATTGGAAATCGGTACGCGGATTTCCGACACCTCATTGCCGGACTTGAATCTTGAGACCAGTTCCCTTTTCACGCCGTCCACATAATAAATGGTGATCCGTTCGGCATTGACCAGATCGATCATGTCATTTTTAAGATCAATCAATATTTCGTCCAGATTGGATGCGGCATAAATGAAATTGGATATTTCCTGGAGCTTGGTCCGGTATTCGACTTCCGATTTTAAATGCTGAATATCGGCAGAACCATCAGCGGTCCTTGACTGAGCCGTTTTGACATGGGTGTCTAAGGCCATGATTATATCCTCCCAAAATGCATTGATATCATCAGAGATGATCTCGTAAAAAGCCGGAAATCGGCTTTTTATGAGCCCGCCAACAGAAATACCGGGATATGGGCATCACCCATTTCTCCAGCGGATATGCCCATTTACTCCGATGCGTGCGTGTTTCCATCCTTGTTCACAGGATGATTCTTTGTATTTGCGGAAATCCGGAATTTGTTTATTTTTTTAATGCCGCCGCCCATCAGTATAACAGCGATAAGATAAAAACAGAAACGGAGAAAATAAAGTCCGGAAGACAGTTGACCCGCACCTGATATTTTATCGATGACCACCGGCATTCGGAAAATAACGGCCAACCCCATCAGGAACAACGCGACCCCCCAAATCAACTGAAGGGCATTTTGCGGGGGCCGGTCTTCCGGCTGCTTAAGCGGCGAACGGTTGTATTGTGACGATCCCATCATGCCCGGCGTCCGGATTTTTTGCGTGATTTTGGTAAATTGGGTGATGGCGGCGCTTCCTCTTTCGCCCGTTTTGCCTGTCTGCGATCATGAATGATATATATCGCGATGAGCGCAAGAATGGCGATGCTCGTAAAAAATTCCCACATGTAATAATAAGTTGGCGTCATTTCAAGCAGCCTCTCTTTATTAAAAAAACATCCTTAAAACGCATCGGCACAAACAAAATATAATGGCGGCACCTGCTAGGCAGACTCCAGCGCATCCAATTCCTGCATGCGCTGATCAAACGGCAGGCGTCTTGATTCAAGGGTTTCGGACAAGGTTTCAAATTCCGCAAAATCCAGGTCAATCAGGTTCTGGCATTCATGAATCTGCCGGGACACACGGGTGATCAATTTGCCATCATTATTTTCGGATGCGGTCTGAATTTGCGTCTGCAGATCCTTTAACTGCCTTTCCTGAATATCAATCCGACTTTCAAGCTCTCCGATCCGTTTTTCGAGTGAATTTAATGCGTTGCCTCTTTCTCTAATAACAGCGGATCGAAGGCGGCGGATCTCTTTTTTATTGATTTTAGCCAATTTTCCGCCCGCGTCAGCCGGATGGGCCGAGACGCTGATATCAAGAACGCCATCCCCCCAGCCGTCCATATCCAGAAAACGCTGATAATCCCCCTCAAAAACAGAAACTTCATGGTTCTGAAAAACGATCAGCCTTTCTGCAATGGCGTGGAGAAACAATTCATTATGGGTCACCATGATCACCGCCCCGTCAAAATCATCAATGGCGGCCAGAAGCGCGTCGCAGGATTCCATGTCAAAATGATTGGAAGGCTCGTCCAGGATCAGAAGGTTAATGGGCTGGCACAAGAGTTTTCCCAGCATCACCCGGCTTTTTTCACCGCCGGACAAGACGCCGATTTTCTTTAACGCGGCATCTCCCTCAAACATCATGGCGCCGCAGATATTGCGGGCGATCTGCCGGTCAATATCCGGGCTGGAATAAAGAATTTCCTCCTCAATGGTGCGTGAATTGTCCAGGGAGGAGACATTGGTCTGTTCAAAATATCCGATGGAGGCTTCCGGATGATAGGTGGCGCTGCCGGCGTTCGGGGTCAATATCCCGCCGAGCAGTTTTAAAAATGTCGTTTTCCCCGCGCCGTTCCGTCCGATCACACAGATGCGGTCTTTGGGCGCGATGGTCAGATTGACGGACGGGATCAAGGGTTTGTCCGCCTCGTATCCATAAGTAAGGCCCGTTACAGTTCCGAGTATTTTCCCGGCAAACGGTTTATTGCGAAAAGAAAAATCAAGGCTTTTGATTTTTTCCAATTTATCGCGTTTCTCCAGTTTGCTTAAGGTTTTGATCCTGGACTGCACCATGCCGGCCAAACGGGCTTTGGCGCGAAACCGCGTGACGAATTCCTCAATCTCGCGACGCCGTTTTTCCTCATTGGTGCGGGTTTTCTCGTGGATTTCCTCTTCAAGGGCGATCTGCATATAATATTTTTCGGTGTCGCCCGTGATTTTCCGCACCCTGCGGCGATGGATGCCCATTACATGGGTGACGATACCATCCATGAATCCCCTGTCATGCGTAATGATAAAAACTTCATGGGGCCAGGTGATCAAAAACTGCTTGATCCAGCGGATTGAGGTGATATCCAAGTAATTGGTCGGTTCATCCAGAAGCAGCATATCCGGTTCTGCAAGCAGCTCCTTGGTTAAATTGAGCCTCACCTGGAATCCGCCGGACAGTTCCGCCGGATTCCGGCGCAAATCATCATCAGAAAATCCAAGACCCGCAAGAATCTTATCCACTTTCCAGTACTGGGATTCATCATCAATGGGAAGTCCTTTTCTGCCCTCCGCCACTACCGTTTTTTCCGTAAATGCAATCGTCTGGCGCACATAGCCGATGCGATAATTCTTGGGAATGGATATTTTACCGGAATCCGGCGCATCCAGACCGGCAATGATGCGAAAAAGCGTGGTTTTCCCATGTCCATTGCGGCCCACAAGGCCCACCCGCTCCCGGCGGTTGAATTTAAAAGAGGCGTTTTCAAACAGAACCGTAGCGCCGAAACTTTTGGTAAGATTATCTGCATTAATCATGGATAGCTTATAACGTTGATGGCAATATAGTCAATCAGGGGCCTGCAGGAGATATTCTTCATGCTTCCCCCGTTTTTAATCGGAGGATTTTTCAATGCCCAGCTTGCCGCATCGATAGCGCAGAGAGCGCAAACTGATACCCAGCAGATCCGCTGCGTCATTTTTGTTTCCCCGGGTGAATTTCAGGGCTTTTTCAATATAGGCCCTTTCGATTTCCTCAATGATGATGTCAAGCGCGACGCCGTTCTCCACATCTGAAACATTAAACCGGCGGTTGGGAATGCCTTCAATCCATCGCCGTTTATGAGTGGACAGGGAGAGGCTGTCAGGAAGGATAATATTGGTGCTGGAAAGCGCCACGCTTCTTTCAATCAGATTTTCCAGCTCCCGGATATTGCCTGGAAAATTGTATCTTTGCAGGAGGTCCACCGCATACGAAGAAATTTTGGTGATTTCCTTGCCCGAAGCGCGGGAAAATCTATCCAGAAAATGCTGGGCCAGGGTGCGCAGATCCCCTTTCCGGTCGCGCAGAGGCGGCAGTTTGATTTCCACCACATTGATCCGGTAAAACAGATCTTCCCGGAATCTGCCGGCAATGACCTCTTCATCCAATTTTTTATTGGTGGCGGAAATGATGCGGATGTCAACGGAACTCTCCTCGTTGGCCCCCACCGGTTTGAACGAGCGCTCCTGGACCACGCGCAAAAGCCGCACCTGCATGGGCAGGCTCAATTCTCCGATTTCATCCAAAAAAACCGTTCCGGTATCGGCCGCTTCAAACAATCCTTTTTTGTCATGGGACGCCCCGGTGAACGCGCCTTTCCGGTACCCGAAAATTTCGCTTTCAATCAGGGTTTCGGGAATGCTGCCGCAATTAATGACCACAAACGGCTTGTCTTTGCGATCGCTTTCCCGGTGAATGGCGCGTGCGATCAGCTCTTTGCCGGTTCCGCTTTCGCCGGTGATGAGCACATTGGTCCGGGTTCCTGCGATTTGCCTGATGACCTCGTAAATATGCTGCATCTGCGGGCTGTTGCCAATAATCAGACCAAAATGAAGATTTTTTTTAAGCTCATCATCCAGGCTTTTTTTCTCATCGGAAAGCGTCCGTAAATCCAAGGCCTTGGCGATGGTCTGCTTGAGTTCCCGGTTGTCAAAAGGTTTCGGCAGGTAATCATAAGCGCCGTCATTCATGGCCTCAACCGCGTTCTCGGCCGTGGCGTAGGCTGAGATCATAATAACGATGGTATGGGGGCTGACCGCCTTGGCCTTGCGCAGAACTTCGAGGCCGCTGATATCGCCGAGCCGGATGTCACATAGAATAAGATCAAAAAACGCGCCTTCAATCTGCTGAAAGGCCTGCCTGCCGTTTGCAGCGCAGGAAACCCGGTATCCTTCCCTGGCCAGCATCAGCTCCAGCAATTCCCTCATGCTGAGTTCATCATCCACAACAAGTATGTGCGCCGGTTTGGAACTCATAACGGAATTGTCTCACATCTCATAAACAACACGGCCGCCGACGATGGTGCACATCGCTGCGCCCTTAAATTTCCACCCGTCAAAAGGCGAATTTTTGCTTTTTGAATACCCGTTCGCCACACAATAAATATGGACGCGGGAAGGATCAATCAGGGTCAGGTCCGCGGAAGCGCCGGTCTTGATATCGTTCGTAAGGCCAAGTATGTTGGCGGGGTTTTTGGACATTTTTTGAATGAGAAGCGCAAATGACAAAGCGCCTTCCGCCACCAGCCGGAGGCCCAGAGGGAGGGATGTCTCCAGTCCGATGATGCCATTGGCCGCAGCATCGAATTCCAGGTCTTTTTCAAGCACGGAATGGGGCGCATGATCCGTGGCAATGACGTCAATGGCGCCGTCGGCAAGGCCTTCAATAACCGCCTGCCGGTCTTCAGGGGATCTAAGCGGGGGGTTCATCTTGGCGTTGGTATTATAGGCCGCCACCGATTCATCCGTAAGCGTGAAATAATGCGGGGCTGTCTCGGCCGTAACAGGAATGCCTATTTTTTTCGCCTCCCGGATGGCATGAACCGATTCCCGCGTGCTGACATGGGCGATATGCACCAGGCTGCCGGTCAATTCAGCAAGCGCGATATCCCGCATGACCATGATGCTTTCAGCGGCGTTGGGAATGCCGGCAAGCCCCAGACGGGTGGCGGTGAATCCCTCGTTCATTACCCCGTGGGACAAAGCCGTGTCCTCACAATGAGAAATTACCCGGATACCTACCCCTTTCGCATATTCCAGAGCACGGCGCATCAACTGGGAGTCCGACACCGGCTGCCCGTCATCAGACACCGCGATGGCGCCGGCTTCTTTCAACTCACCGAATTCGGACAATTCAAGCCCTTTGGATTCCCGGCTGATAGCTCCAATCGGATACACATGGACGGATTGCAACCGTTTCGCGGTATGGATAATATACTCCGTGGTCTGGCGGCTGTCATTCACCGGCCGGGTGTTGGGCATGCAGCAGACAGCCGTGAAACCACCGGCGGCGGCAGCCTGGATGCCGGTCTCAATAGTTTCCTTATATTCCTGGCCGGGATCTCTTAAATGCACATGCATGTCAATTAATCCCGGAACCACATACCAGCCGCTTGCATCAATAATCCGGTCCGCCGTTTTCTGGGGATCGGCATAAGAATCAACGGAAGATGGCGCGCCTGAAGCCTGTTTTCCGCTTTCATGAAACCGGATATCCGATATCCTGCCGTTATCGATCAGAATATCGCCCACCGCATCAATACGGCCGGGATCGACGATGCGTCCGCCCTTAATGATCATCCGCATTTCGCGGCCCTCCCGCCACCAAATATAAAAGCGCCATGCGTAAAGCAACGCCGTTTGTCACCTGATTCAGGATCACTGACCCCGCGCTGTCTGCGGCATCCGGCGAAATTTCCACGCCCCGGTTCAGCGGACCGGGATGCATGATCATGACATCCGGTTTTGCTTTTTTCAGCCGCTCCAGGGTGAGTCCATATCGTCTGGAATATTCACGCTCTGTGGGAAACAAAAAACGTTGCTGCCGCTCTTTTTGAATCCTGAGCATCATAATCACATCCACACCGTCGATGGCTTCATCAAAATCATAGGTGACGCTGGCTCCCAAAGCCTCAATGCCCGCCGGCATCATGGTTGGAGGGCCTGCAAGCCGGACGTCCGCTCCCATTCTGGTAAAGCCGATAATATTGGATCTCGCCACCCGGCTGTGGGAAATGTCTCCGACAATGGCGACCCTCAAGCCGTCCAACCGGCCCTTGACCTCCCTGACCGTCATCATATCCAGCAATGCCTGGCTAGGATGGGCGTGCATCCCATCTCCTGCATTAATGATGGGCGTCGAAACCTTTTGGGACAACAGAAGCGGCGCACCGGCCGATGAATGACGGATCACGATCACATCCGGCTTCATGGCCTCAAGATTGCGGGCCGTATCGATCAAGGTTTCCCCCTTCACCAGACTGCTGGAAGAAGCGGAAATGGAAATCGCGTCCGCGGACAATCTTTTGGCTGCAATGTCAAAGGATACCCGCGTCCGGGTGCTGGGCTCGTGGAAAAACAGCACAACGGTTTTTCCGCGAAGTGTCGGAACCTTTTTAATCGCCCGCTCTGAAATCTCTTTCAGCCCGTCTGCAGTATCTATAATCGCAGTTATTTCCGCCACCGAAAGCGAGTCCATATCCAGGATATGTTTTCGATTCCACATCATGATAATAGCGCCCTATTTTAGCAATGACCCGATTCTTCCCCATCTGACGCCAAACGTATCGCTGTTCCAGGACCAGTATATGATAAATGCTTTGCCCTTGATGGCTTTTTGGTTCACAAAACCCCAGAAGCGGCTGTCATAGCTGTTATCCCGGTTATCGCCCATCACAAAATACGAATCCGGCGGCACGGTCACCGGTCCGAAATTATCCCTCGGATTCAGGCCTCCGGAAAGCACGTGGGGGTCCGAATGCACACCGGGATCATGGGGAATCGGCATATTGTTGACATATACCTGTTTATTTTTAATTTCCACTGTATCGCCAGGCGCGCCGATAAGCCGTTTGATAAAATCTTTATCCGGGTCTTCTGGATATTTAAAAACAATAATATCGCCATGTTGTGGTTTTTCCACAGGAATGATGGTGGTCCCGGTATAGGGCAGCTTCACCCCGTAAATAAATTTATTGACCAGAATATGATCGCCAATGGCAAGCGTCGGCTGCATGGAGCCGGAAGGGATTTTAAACGCCTGCACGATAAATGTCCGGATAAACAGGGCCAGAATGACGGCGATGACGATGGCTTCAATGTTTTCCCGCAGTTTGCTTTTTGCCGGCATATTTTTTTTCGGCTCCGCGCTGGTTGCCGTTTTTTTTGTTTTCACGCTGATGTACCTCAGAAATCCAATAAAAGTTGTCTAATTCCAATCCGCATTCAAGCGGCATCTGTGTTGGCTGCGGCGGCGGCTCCCCCAACGCATGCAAACATACGCCTGCGTTGCCTCCTCCTTACCGCCTTGATGTCATCTTGAATGCAAAATGGAATAATCAGTGAAGCGGCAGTGTAAACTGCGGCTCACCCAACATAAATTCACCGTTCTGTATCCAGTCTTTTAAAATACCGGCAATTTCACGGGCTTTGGCCACGCTGGACAGCGGCACAGTCGGGACTTCCTTGCCATTAAACTGGATGACGCCGCTTTTGAGTTCTTCATAAGTGACAAACCCGTAATTCTTGCTGATGCCATTTGGATAATCATAAC
>DAIEHU010000069.1:7481-10108 GCA_027353395.1 Desulfobacteraceae bacterium | reverse complement strand
GGCTGGCCATAAACCGGATGCTGAATCCTATGGTAATGATGCCCGCCGCAAGAAATAAAACGGTGCGGAACATGAGTTGTCTCACCAGCCCTTTTTCGGAATCCGCTACAATAAAGGGCAGGAGTCCGAAACGCGGCTTTTCAATCACGACCGTTTCAGCATTTGCCGAAGCATCCGTCAGCGATTCGGCATAGACCTGGGTTGCGGCATCCTGCCTTGCGGCTTCCCATTCATTACCGTCAATCTGGCCATCCCCATTGGCGTCATAGCGGTTAAGGGATTCAGGATTTTGTTTTAACTGCCGCAGTTTGTCAATGATTCTGGTGCGGGTATCCAGACCGTGGCGTTCAATCTGCGCGGAACCGAGAACATATACCCGGACGCCCACAGGAATGAGATCTTCCACCACCTTGGTGTCCGGGTCGGACAACTGCAATGAAAGCGATGGAATGAAACTTCCTGAAAACGTCTGCGTGGTCAATGGTATTTTAAAAATAGCACCTTTGGGATTGACCAGCACCCGGCCGGTGCCGTCTTCAATATAAAAAGAGATTTTCCCGGAAGACACGGAACGGGTCAGTGCCCAGCGAGAGCTATCCCCGGTTTTCGTGTATTTATAGTGCCGGCATTGGTAAAACACGCAAGGCGTCAGGGTGGCGGATGTTTTTAAGTCAAAATACCGCCTGGTTTTACCTGATAACTCCACCATTCCCATGGAAAGTGAGCGGATTTTGGAAGTGGGTGTATTTTCGACTATCCGCCGGTAATAGAGCATCAAAAGCGCATAAACAAACATCAGTGACCCGGCCAGTGCTATTGAGGCGCCCGCGGCGGCCTCCCATAAGCGGTGATGGTGGTGGATCGACCGGACGCCGGACATGAGCAGGGAAAAGGGAGATATCGACACGATCATCACCGCGATGATTTCCGGCATGGATGTTTGGAAAAAAGTGACCAGCCTGGAAGCGCTTATGTCCGGCGGGGATTTCAGCTTTTCCGTCGATGCGGAATTCCCGTTATTAATGGTTGTATCATCAGTTTCAGGCCCTTCTTGATCGAGTCCTTTGTTTATTATTTCCTGGCCGGGGATTTCGGACCCCTTAACGAGCAGTTTGTTTCCGGCTGCCGCGATTATATACCGGGCATATCTTCCCAGCTCTTTTTCGATGGCAGGTTTGTCGCTGTTCCACTCCGGACTGGCCCCCGGCAACAGGGAAAGACCGAAATTTTCATCCATGACGCAGGATTTGGCCAGAGCCATGGCCTGATTGATCATGACCCGGAAATTGGTCCCCTTGGCGCAGGTCAGATGTTCGTTTAATCCCATAAATGAAAATATATCGGCATCCACATATACGCCGGTCACAGACGGATTGTTCAGCGCATAAAATATGGCGGCGGGTCTGGCGATGGAAATTTTTTTTAAGGATTCTTCAAAACTTGAGTTAACCGCGGTCCCGGTATAGGTCATGGCGGTCATCCGCTGCCGGACGCTCTGTCCGGAAAGGTCTGTGATGATGATGAGCAGATCCGTCTGGTCATTAATTTGAAACAGCGTTTCGCCGTTTGCGTCTTCAAACGCCATCGAAGCAGCGGATAAATGGAGCTTTTTTGCGGCCGCCGGCAATCGGCTTTTTTTGATCAGATCCTTTTCTATTACCGCTGCCGGTAATCCGATGGATTTTAGATCATCCGCACAACGTTCCAGTTCCTTGAGGGGCCGGTTGACTGTCAGTGCGCCGATGCCAGTGCCCGTCAGCCGCATCCTCAGCTCGCTCACGTTGATGCCGGTGGCAGCGGCAGCCTCGGTCAGCGATTCCTGGATATTTTCCGGGATCCGGCGGTATCGGTGGTAAAGGATAAAACCCATGCGGGTATCATGGCCGTCAGAGGAGACGGAAGCGGCAGGGCATGTTGTAGCCGGCGTCATATTTGCCTTGAAGCGTCGTTTGAATGGTTGCGGGCAATGAAAGGTGAATATAATGATAATTTTATAACATAAAAATAAATACTGGAAAACTCAATTTTGGTATTGTAATAAAAAACTTTACGTTTACGTAAACGATAATTTTCTTTACTTTTTAAAAACGATTCGATAAAAAAAATATAATTCAAATTAAAAATCAGATTTTATTAAATTTCAAAATGCTGAATTTCCAATTTAAAAATGAATGAAATTATTGTAATAGATTATCCTGAAGCGGGCGTTTTATTTATTTCGCATGTATTCTCCAAAGCGAGCGCTCAAATCCCCCATTGCCCCAAAGGAGGCCCCCTTGGATTTTGACCTTACCAAACAGCAGGAAATGATCCGCAAGGAAGTCAGAAAATTCGCTGAGCGGGAAATCGCCCCCATCGCTGTGGACCTTGATGAAACCGAAACTTTTTCGCCGGAATTGACCCGGAAAATGGGCCAAATCGGACTGTTCGGCATGTTTGTGCCGGAAGCCTATGGCGGACAGCAACTGGATTATATCTCCTATATTATCGCGGTTGAAGAATTGGCGCGCGTGGACGGCTCCCAGGCCGCAACCGTGGCCGCTGGCAATTCCCTGGGGATCGGTCCGATTTATTATTTCGGGTCGGAAACCCAGAAGAAAAAATATCTTCCGAAACTTTGCTCAGGA
>DAIEHU010000069.1:0-7471 GCA_027353395.1 Desulfobacteraceae bacterium | reverse complement strand
GGCTTACGGAACCCACGGCCGGATCGGACGCCGGAGGCAGCAAGACCACGGCCGTGCTGGATGGCAACAAGTGGATCATCAACGGGTCCAAGATTTTCATCACCAATGCGGCCTGCGATCTGTCTCTTGGGGTTACGGTTCAGGCCGTGACCGGGAAAAAGCCCGATGGCAAGAATATTTACAGTTGTTTTCTGGTGGAGCATGGAACGCCTGGATTCAAGGCGGTTTCCATGCATAAAAAAATGATGTGGCGGGCGTCCAACACGGCGGAATTGTATTTTGACGATGTCCGGATCCCAAAAGACAATATTCTGGGAGAAGAGGGCAACGGGTTCCATCAGATGCTTTCCACCCTGGATGGCGGCAGATTGTCCATCGGATCCATGGGGTTGGGCGGAGCACAGGGCGCATACGAGTCGGCCCTGAAATACGCCAAAAATCGCGAGCAGTTCGGCAAGCCCATTTCCAAATACCAGGCCATCGCCTTTAAACTCGCGGATGCCGCCATTGAGCTGGAATGCGCCCGGAATCTGCTCTACAAAGCCTGCTGGTTAAAAGACCATCACAGACCATTCCAGAAGGAAGCGGCCATGGCCAAGGTTTATTGCTCCGAACTCATGGGCCGGGTGGCCGATAATGCGGTTCAGATTCACGGCGGGTACGGCCTTATGAAGGAATATAATGTGGAGCGGTTTTTTCGGGACCAGAAGCTGCTCGATATCGGCGAAGGCACATCAGAAGTGCAGCGTCTGGTGATCTCGCGATATATCGGGTGTTAGATGAATAATGAAAAGGAGTTATTATGTCGGATGACGTTTTGCTGATTGAAGTCAAAGACCAGGTTGCTGTTTTTACCTTAAACCGTCCGGAAATTATGAATTCATTTAATTTCGCGTTGCTTCGGGCCCTTCGAACGGCGGTGGGCGAGGTCCGCTTCAATCCGGATGTGCGGGTGGTCATCATTACCGGGGCCGGTGAAAAGGCTTTTTGCGCGGGTGCGGATTTAAAGGAGCGCATTACCCTTTCCCCTGCCGATGTCAAGCAATTCATCTATACGATTCGCACCCTGTTTACGGATATCGATTCCCTCAACAAACCCGTGATCGCCGCGATCAATGGCGTGGCATTAGGCGGTGGTACCGAATTGGCCCTAAGCTGCGATATCCGGATAGCCAGTGACTCAGCTTCCCTGGGCCTGACTGAAACCCGGCTGGCCATCATTCCGGGAGCCGGCGGCACCCAGCGGCTGCCCCGGCTGATCGGTATCGGCAAGGCCAAGGAACTTATCCTGACCGGCCGGCGTGTGGATGCCCGGGAAGCGTTGGGAATCGGGCTGGTCAACAAGGTTTGCGAACCGGGCCGGTTGATGGAGACCGCTCGTGAAATGGCCGCCATGGTTTGCGAATGCGGTCCCATTGCCGTGGAGCAGGCCAAATACGCCATCAATGCGGGTATGCAAACCGATATTCATACCGGAATGGCCATAGAATCCAATGCCTATTGGATCACCATTCCATCGGAAGACCGCCTTGAGGGGCTGGCCGCGTTCCGGGAAAAACGAAAACCGGTTTACAAAGGAAAATAAGTGGGGGATAGCAACTGCGTTTTTTGCTACAGCCTATAGCCTAACAGCCTCTTATAAGGAGTCGTTATGACCGATAGCACCATTACCAATCGAATGCACTGGGAAGATGAAGAGAAAAAACTGGATGCGCGGATCCAACAGGCCATGTGGCCGGGGGGAGACAAGGCGGTGGACAAGCTGCGGAAAGAGGGGAAGCGGCCGGTGAGGGAGCTGATCCAGATGCTGATTGATCCGGGTACGGTGTTTTTTGAGCTCAGTCTGCTGGCCGGTTTTGGCATGGACTATCCGGATGTGATGGATGTGCCATGCGGCGGCGTGGTCACGGGACTTGGCAAAATTTGCGGCAACTGGACCATGATTTTCGGAAATGACAGCCGGGTCAAGGCTGGAACGTATTTTCCCATTACCTTAAAAAAACACATGCGGGCCCAGGCCATAGCATCCCAGAACGGCCTTAACTGTGTATATATCGCGGACTCCGGGGGCGCGTTTCTGCCCATGCAGGCCGATGTGTTTCCTGACGACCAGCATTTCGGGTCCATGTTTTACAATATGGCCCGCATGTCCGCCGCAGGGCTCAAACAGATCACCTTAAGCACCGGCGGCAATACCGCAGGGGGCGCTTATATGGTGTTCATGGCCTGTCAGTCCGTTATGATCGATAAAATGTCCTATTCTTTCCTTGGCGGACCGCCGCTGGTCAAAATGGCCACCGGCGAGGTCATATCCGCCGAAGATCTGGGCGGCGCAAGAGTCCATACCCATATATCGGGCGGCGCGGACCATTTTTGTCAGAATCAGGACGAGGCCATTGAGCGGGTTCGGGAAATCCTGTCGCTTGAACCGCCCCAGAAACTTCATCTGCACCGGTATGAAGAAAGACCGCCTTTAGCCGATCCAATGAGTATTTATGACCTGTTGCCCGCCGCCGTCAACCAGGCCATGGACGGACGGGAGATACTGAAGACCATTGCCGACGACAGCTATTTTGCGGAATACAAGCAGCATTATGCGCCAGGCAGGGGGGATAATATTCTGGCCGGAAAAATCCGCATCAAAGGATTTCCCGTGGGCGTGATCGCATCCAATAAAATCGGCGTGATTTTTGAGGAAGCGGCCCGTAAGGCGGCTGAATGGATTGTCCGGTGTTCCAATGAAAAATTGCCCATTATCTTTCTTCAGGGTTCACCCGGTTATATGGTGGGCTCTGAATCGGAGCACAACGGCATCGGCAAATACGGTTCGGACATGGTGCGGTCTGTATCCTGCGCCCAGGTGCCGAAAATTCAGATGGTCGTCGGGCCGGACAACGGGGCCGCCAATTACGGCATGTGCGGCCGGGCATACCGCCCCAATTTTCTCTTTACCACCATGCGCGGCCGGACCTCGGTCATGAGTGGACGGAGTGCCGGCGGCGTGCTGCTCTCCATCGAGGAAAGGAAAAGGGCCGTGACCGGAAACCCCATGACTGAAGAAGAAAAACAGGCATTCTTTCAGCAGATGGCCGACAAATATGACGGCGAGGCCCACCCATTTTTTTGTGGGGCCCGCATTTTAAACGACCGGGTCTTAAAATTTTCCGAAATCAGGGATTGGCTGGCCATGGCGATTGAAGTGAGTGTATTGAAACCCATTGAGGAAACACGGTTTGGAAACGTAAGATTCTAAGGGGGATTTATGCCTGAATTGAAATATCCAAAAAAAGTGACCATCGGCGACATCACCGTCAGGGACGGTTTTCAGCATGAAGAACGGTTTGTGCCCACGGAAGCAAAATTATGGGTGATGGAGGAATTGATTCTGTGCGGATTTAAACGCATTGAGGTGACCAATTTCGGCAATCCAGCCGGTATGCCTCAGTTCAAGGACGCGGATGACCTCTATAAACGTCTGTTCGCCAGCCGGAAAGTCAAACATCTGCTGAATGATGTTGAAACCACCGCTATCACCATCCGGGAAAAGGCTGTGGATCGCGCCATTGCCGCGAAAAAAGAGGGGCATGGGCCGGACCGTATTCTCTTTATGGTGTCAACCAGCGAATCCCATCACAAAAAAAATTCCGGGCTTTCCCTGGAAGAATACTGGCGCATGTGCGAGGCCCAGATTCCCAAGGCGCATGAAGCGGGCATCAAGGTGTGCGGCACCGTGAGCACCATCTGGGGTTGCCCCATCGAAGGGCCGACAAAACTCGAAAAGGCTGTGGAGTTCACCCGGAGGTGGCTGGACATCGGCGCCGATGACATCGAACACGCGGATCATGACGGGTCCGCACCGCCCAACCGGGTTTACGCGTATTTTTCCATGATCTTAGACGCCATTCCCGATCCGTCCAGGCATGTGGCCCATTTTCATGTCACCAGGGGCTGGGGCCAGGCCAATGTTCTGGCGGCCCTTCAGGCCGGGATCACCCATTTTGAATCCTCCCTGGGCGGCATCGGCGGCCAGCCCGCCAATTTTGTGGATGGCTCGCCTGTGGCTGGCACCGGTTCCTATTACTATGAAGATCCCACCATTACCGGCCTGGTCTGCTCCGAGGACACGGCGGTGATGATGGATGAAATGGGCATTGATACCGGCCTGGATATTGACCGGCTGCTTTCCGCCGGTCGAATGGTGGAAAAAATCCTGGGCCGCAGGTTGCGCTCGGAATGCGCCCACTCTGGCCGGATTCCCAAATCCCTGACCGGTCGGACATAATTTCATACTTTAATTTAAGGATTCCCCATGTCCAAGATACTCTGGCAGCCGGGCGAAGACCGCATCCGGCAAACCAATATGCACCGGTTTATCGGGTTTGTGAACACGCGCCATAAGCTGGCATTGGTAGGTTATGATCAGCTCTATCACTGGTCCGTCGAAAACATTGCCGATTTCTGGTCCGGCATGTGGGCGTTTGCCGATATCAAATGCTCCAAACCCTTTGACAGGGTGGCGGACGATCTTTCGAAAATGCCGGGAACCCGATGGTTTACAGGGGCACGGCTCAATTTCGCGGAAAACCTCCTGCGGTACAGGGATGAGCGGACAGCGATTGTTTTCAAGGGCGAAACCAGGAAAGCGGTGCGGCTCACTTATGCGGAACTCTATGACGCTGTCGCCCGGCTGGCCGCGTCATTAAAGGCGATGGGCATTACCAAAGGCGACCGGATCGCCGGATTCATGCCTAACATGCCCCAGACCATCATCGCCATGCTGGCGGCCACGAGCCTTGGCGCGACATGGTCGTCGTGTTCGCCGGATTTCGGCATCAAGGGCGTCATGGACCGGTTCGGCCAGATCAGACCGAAAGTCCTGTTCACCGCCGACGGCTACCTGTTCAAGGGCAAGGCCCTGGACAGCCTTGACCGCGTCAGCCGGATTGCCGCTCAGATTCCGTCCGTGGAAAGGGTGGTGGTGGTCCCGTATGCCCAGGAATCTCCCGGCATTTCCGGCGTCAAAAACGCCGTGCTGTTTGATGATTTCAAATCAACGGCGTCAAATTTGACCGTTGATTTCGTCCAGCTTCCAGCGGACCACCCCCTTTATATCATGTATTCGTCCGGCACCACCGGCCTGCCCAAGTGCATGGTCCAGAGCAGCGCCGGGATTCTCATCAACCACATGAAGGAACTCCTTCTCCACACGGACCTGAAACGTGAAGACGTGATCTTTTATTACACCACCTGCGGTTGGATGATGTGGAACTGGCTCACCTCCGCCCTGTCCGTGGGCGCGACCCTGGTGCTGTATGATGGGAACCCCTTCCATCCGGACGGTGGCATTCTCTGGCAGATGGCCGAAGATGAAAAAATCACAGTGTTCGGCACGAGCGCGGGATATCTTTCCGCCCTCAGAAACACCGGACTAAAGCCACGTGATCATTATGATCTTTCCGCCCTGCGCGCCATCCTTTCCACCGGCTCGCCGCTTTCCGAAGAAGGATTTGAATACGTTTACGGCGCCATCAAGCCGGACTTGCAACTGGCTTCCATTTCCGGAGGCACGGACCTAAACGGCTGTTTCGCCCTGGGTAATCCCATGGGACCGGTCTATATGGGTGAACTCCAGTGCCGGGGCCTGGGCATGAAGGTGGAGGCATTTGACGAAAATGGCCGCTCGGTGGTGGGCCGTCAGGGTGAACTGGTGTGCACGGCCCCGTTTCCATCCATGCCCATCCATTTCTGGGATGACCCGGATGGCCGAAAATATGCCAGCGCCTATTTCGACGTGTATCCCAATGTCTGGCGGCATGGGGATTATATCGAAATCAACGGCCACGGGGGCGTCAAGATTTTCGGACGCTCCGACGCCACCTTGAACCCCGGCGGTGTCCGGATCGGCACCGCCGAAATCTATCGGCAGATCGACCAGATGGAGGAGATTGAAGACAGCCTCGTCATAGGCCAGAACTGGAAAAACGACGTGCGGGTGATTCTGTTCGTCAAAACCGCTGAAGGCATTCCGTTGACGGACGCCCTGAAGGAAAAGATAAAATCATTGATCCGGGCCAACGCCTCTCCCCGCCATGTGCCAGCCAAAATTATTTCAACGCCGGATATTCCCTACACCTTGAACATGAAAAAAGTGGAACTGGCGGTAAAGAAAATGGTGGAGGGAAACCCCGTGGACAATCGGGATGCTCTTAAAAATCCGGAATCTTTGGATTTTTATGCAAATTTGCCGGAACTCCAGACCGATTAGAGAGTAGTGAAAAATTAATGCCGCGCGGAGGCGCAAAGCCGCGGAGAGAAGTGACGTTAAAGGATGTTTCCTCCGCGTCCCTGCGTCTCCGCGGGAGACATAGAAATAAATGATGCGATTCGAAATATAATTTTTTTAATTCCTTGGATTCAACATAAAAGGAAAAATATGAAATCAATGGCCCAAACCCCGAAAGACCTGGACCGCCCGGAACTGGCCCGGTATATCATCAACCTGTTTCAGCGTATCATGGTTCATTATGCGTTATGGTTTACCGAAGTCCGTCACCAGATGGGCATGGAAAAAGCCTTGGAAGTATTGCAGGAAGCCACCGGAAAAGGGCTCAGCATCCAGATGGACCGGCTTGCCAAAACCCTGGGCTTTGAGATGAAGGACGGCGTCCCGGCCCCGATGCTGGACCTCTCCCGCGAAAAATTGCTGGCTCTGATGGACAGCGTGTCCGCTAACTGGCTGGTCAATGACGGGGTCTGGTTTCAGGCAGTTGAGTTTAACCACGGCATGAATGACGCCAAGCGTTGCAACGATTCGGCCTGGGCCCAGTTTTCTCCATTTGAAGCCTGGACCATCAAGAAATTTCTGAACATGCCCGCGCATCCGGGTCTCGAAGGCCTTAAAAAAGCCCTGGGTTTCCGCGTTTACGCCAACATCAATATTCAGTCCATTGTGGATGACGGGCCGGAGAGCTTCATTTTTCAAATGAATGACTGCCGGGTCCAGTCCGCCCGGAAACGCAAGGGGCTGGATGACTATCCCTGCAAATCCGCGGGGCTTGTGGAATACACCTACTTTGCACGCTCAATCGATGACCGTATTCAAACCGAATGCGTCGGATGCCCGCCGGACAGTCATCCCGATGACTGGTTCTGTGCATGGCGGTTTTTTATCCCTTCCGGAAAACATGAGACAGCATAATGGAATTCAACGAAATTCTGTTTGAAATAAAAGATCAGATCGCCATCCTGACGCTGAACCATCCGGAGGCGCGGAATATCATTTCAGGCATTGAAATAATTGAAGAAATTGAGACCGCCTGTCACATTGTCAACGATGACATGACCATCCATGTCCTGATCATCACCGCCAAGGATCCCGCGTTTTCCGCAGGCGGGAACATCAAGGACATGGCGGGCCGCAAGGGCATGTTCGGCGGATCACCCGCCCAGATCATGGAAAATTACCGGAAAA
>DAIEHU010000068.1 GCA_027353395.1 Desulfobacteraceae bacterium | reverse complement strand
AGCATGTTTAAAATGCTGACACGGATATCCGTTGTCTTCTGACCGGTTTCCGGGCGTGAAAACGCGGCGATGACCTGCGCCTTTTCCCCCAGAATTCCGGCAAAACACATCAGTCTTTCTTCGGGCAGGGGGGAAATTCCGGATTCCGCCGTAGGCCGGACGGCTGTGTTTAAATGAATTTTATCAGGCTTGAATTTTTCAATCCAAGGCAAATAGCTTTTCACCGTCGCCTCATCCGCATTAATGCCGTCGACGAAGAATATTTCAAGCCATATCAATCCATTATATTCTTTTCGAAATTCCATCAGACCTTTGGCCGTATCCTCAAAGACGATGCCGGAGTGGGGCCGGTTGATTTTTAAAAAAATTTCAGCATTACAGGCGTCAAAGGAAGGCAGCACCACATCCGCCCCGGAAATATCATGACGGACATCCGCATTCATGAAAAGCGACCCGTTGGTCAGAAGCGCCACCGGAATATCCGTAATATTTTGTATTTTTTGGATAATTTCACCGATATCGCTGTTCAAAGCGGGCTCTCCGGAACCGCCCAGGGTGATGTAATCCGGACATGCGCCGGTATTCAGACGTTCTTCAAGCTGGGGTATAATGGTTTCCGCCGTCACATAAGGCCGCCTTTCCAATGTGGTTTCCGGAGTCCGGCCGATCTGACAGTAAACGCAGTCATAGGAACAGACTTTATATGGCACGAGGTCCACCCCCAGGGAAAGCCCCAGCCGCCGGGACGGCACCGGGCCATATATAAAATTTTCAGTCATCGGCGATATTCCTTTTATTGGCGTAAAAACAGTCCGGCTTCCGCGTATCAATCCGTATGTTGTGCTTGCAACTGACATTTCACCCTGATAAAGAGGGTCATGTTTTGCAAAACACAACACGTGTTAAACCGTATTCAATCCCCAATTTTTATCAAGGAGTTTTTTAGCCATGCCGGACGATTTTAATGAATCAGAGATAAATGATGACGAAACTGCTGGTGGCGAGAAAGATGCCGGCTCCGGCGAAAGTTTCGCCGATATGTTTGAATCCTATATGACCGAACAAAAAGAGGTGAACGTCGGCGACCGGATTTCCGGCGAGATCATCGCCATCGGCGATAAGAATATATTTATCAATACCGGCACCAAAACCGACGGCGTGGTGGAAAAAGGTGAACTCCTGGATAAGGACAATGAATTGCCGTACAAAAAAGGCGACCGGCTGGATCTCTACGTGGTGGCCATGTCAGACGGAGAAATCCGCCTGTCAAAAGCCATCTCCGGCGCAGGCATGGATCATCTTCTCCATGACGCTTACAAAACCCGTATCCCGGTGGAAGGCAAAGTCATGGAGACCTGCAAGGGCGGATTCCGGATCAGCATCATGAACAAACCCGCTTTTTGCCCCATCAGCCAGATCGACACCCAGTATGTGGAAGTCCCGGACGGATATGTGGGCAACACCTATGAATTTCTGCTTACAAAATTTGAAGACCGGGGCAAAAATATCATCGTGTCCCGGCGCGAGCTCTTAAAACAACAGCAGGAAGCCGCCAAAAAGGAATTTTTCGCCCATGTCCAGGCGGGCGATATCATTGATGCGGTCGTGAAGACCATCATGCCTTATGGCGCGTTTGTGGAAATTTATCCGGGCGTGGAAGGGCTGATCCATATTTCCGAACTGAGCTGGTCGAGGATCGGCCATCCCAATGAACTCGTTAAAACCGGTGACCCCATCAAAGCCAAAATCCTCGATATCAACAAGGACACCGGCAAAATTTCCCTGTCCGCCCGGCAGGCGGCCGCAGACCCCTGGCTTTTGGTGAATCAGCAGTTTAAGAACGGGGACAAAACCGAAGGTAAAGTGACCCGGTGCATGGATTTCGGCGCATTTGTGGAAATCGCGCCCGGCATTGAGGGCCTGGTTCATATCAGCGAGATGAGCTATCAAAAACGCATTTCAAAAGCGTCGGATGTGGTGGCCCCCAATGATATCATCCCGGTGATGATCAAGGAAATCGACATGATAAACAAGCGGATTTCCTTAAGCATGAAAGCCGTGGAAGGCGATCCGTGGATGAACATCGAACAGAAATATGCTGTCGGTCAGCAGGTTTTCGGAAGAATCGAGAAAAAGGAGTCGTTCGGGTATTTTATCCAGCTTGAACCCGGCGTGACGGGCATGCTGCCGAAATCCAAAATAAATGCGGCCCATAACCCGGCGGATATTGAAAAGCTGAAAATCGATGATCCCATCGCCGTTAAAATTGAGGAGATCAAACATAGAGAACGAAAAATCGCACTGAGCGTCGAGGGCGACACCGACGACTGGAAAGCGTTTGCCAAAAAAGAAGCGCCCCCGGCATCTTTCGGAACATCGGGCGGCGCATTGGGCGATCTTGGTCAAAAACTACAGTCCGCCATGAATTCCCGGAAAAAATAACGCTGAAATCACGGCAGGCCGGATGGCGCACTCTGCGGTCATCCGGCTGAAATGTTCAGGATTCAAACCGTTTTTCCGTATCCAACACGGTTATTAACCCGGCAAATAAATGTAGCAATACAGGATAGAATGTGCTATATTTCTATCCATGGAAAAAACAGACACGAGAAGACTCAAACCCGAAGTTCTCCAGCAGTTAAGGCATCAAGCCATCCGACTCCGTAAAAAGGGGATGACGTATCAGGCCATCAGTGATGTTATTGATGTGCATCATACAACCATCTGCGGTTGGTGGAAGACCTATGAAAGGGAAGGCGCAAAGGGAATCCGACTCAAGACCCGTGGCCGAAAGCAAGGCGCAAAAAGAACCCTTAACCCGGAGCAGGAAAAGGAACTCCAGAAAATTATTCAAGATAAAGAGCCGGATCAATTGAAGCTGCCTTTTGCCTTATGGACGAGGAGAGCGGTTTTACTGATTATCAAGAAATTTTACGGGATCGATATGCCGGTCCGGACAGTTGGAGAATATTTGAAGCGTTGGGGATTCACGCCGCAAAAGCCATTAAAGAGAGCCTATGAACAGAACCCGGAAGCGGTAAAGAAATGGATGACGGATACATATCCGGAGATTTCGGAAAGGGCTAAAAAAGAAAGAGCGGAAATTCATTGGGGCGATGAGACCGGGCTTTGCAGCGACACTCAACATGGCCGCAGTTATGCGCCAAAAGGCAAGACGCCGGCGATACGGCTCTGCGCCAAAAAGAACCGGATCAATCTGATTTCATCGGTTACCAATCAGGGCAAGGTCCGCTTCATGGTGTATCATGACACAATGAATTCCCGGACCCTGATCAAGTTTTTGGAAAGGTTGATCAAGGATACGGATCAAAAAGTGTTTCTGATTTTAGACAATTTGCGGGTGCATCACAGCAAGCCGGTAAAGGAGTGGCTTACCGGGCACCGGGAAGATATTGAGCTTTTTCATCTACCCTCATATTCTCCGGAATTGAATCCGGATGAATATTTGAACTGCGATTTAAAGGCCGGAGTGCATTCGGGAGTTCCTGCACGATCAACTTCGGATTTGAAAAAAAAGGCGATATCCCATTTGAGAATGCTGCAAAAGAAGCCGGGAAGAGTAATGAAGTATTTCAAGCATCCCAAAATACGATATGCGGCCTAATTTCTACTTTTAATTGCTGGGTTAATAATGTAGAAGCGAGCATCAAGCAGGTGAAAGACCTGATCGCGGCGGAGGGCAACCTTTCTCCGGCGCTCAAGGCAAGCATTGAGGTTCTGCTGCTTCTGATTTCAATTCTTGTGAGTCGGCTTGGGCTCAACAGTAAAAACAGCAGTAAGCCGCCATCAACGGACCCCAATCGTATTAAGAAATCCAGAAAGACTGGCGAACGTAAGCCTGGTGGACAGCCGGGGCATAAAGGGAAAACCCTTCAAAAGGTCGAAGACCCGGATGAAATCAAGATTATTCCGGTGGACCGGAATACCCTGCCGCAAGGCCAATAACCAGGAAGCAGGGTACGAAACCAGGCAGGTAATTGATGTGGACATCACCACTGTGGTTACGGAATGGCGGGCCGAAGTTTTGGAAGACAGCCAGGGCAAGCGATACGTCGCGCCTTTTCCGGATTCTGGGGACACCATATCAAATTAATCGCCTTTCCCCTGTTACTTTTCTTGGTGGGCAAGAAAGGCAATAAAAGAACCCGGCCCGTCGTCCATTATTCGACATGTATATTTCAGAATTTGTCGTTGCAGAGGCGGGTCTCGTCCACCCGGATGCCGCAAGCCGACGCATGGCGATTCTTGAAGAAATTCAGGAGATTGAAGCCACTGAAGAGGTCATAACTCTTGGCAAGGCTTTCATGGCAAACGGATTCTCTGCCTCCCAAAGCGGAAATGGAATATCATATTGCGTTTGCGACGGCGCACGGAATGAAGTATCTTCTCACCTGGAATTGCGTTCATATCGCCAATGCCTTGATTCGGCCTAAAATCGAATCTGTCTGTAGAGAATTCGGCTATGAGCCGCCAAGTTCAATCATGATCCCGATGATATCTTTGAGGATGTTCTCAAACGTCAGAGCCAGACCAAAAAAAACTTGTGACCCCGACCGCACGAAAATCGTTGTCTGCACCAAAAGCCGCCTGATATTGCACCATAGGGCTGAAAATTTCTGATGCGGCACGTGCCGCGTCTGAAATTTTTCCGGTTTAAAACCAGTAATACCCCAACTGCATCCGGACCTTCAACCGTCTGCCCAGATTAAACGGCTTCGGCTTCAGATGTCCCAGCCCCTTTTGAACCAGCGCGTCCGTGGCCATCAGCACCCGAAGACTGGATCGTCCGTCCCGGTAGGGGTGGATATGATTTGTGTAAGACTGAATCCTGTCCATCAGGTCCGGCGGATGGGTTAATCCGTGGGCGATGCTCTGCTCCAGAAGCTCCGGGTCCGTGATGTTGATGAGATGGGGGCCGGGCTCCCGGTTATTGAAGGTGACCACCGGCCGGCCAAGGAGCAGAAATTCGGACAGGACGGAGGACGTGTCCGACACCATGATGTCGGCTGATTTTAAAAGCGGGATGATGTCGTCGGTGTCCACATAGGCCAGATCGTCCCCCTGCATGGCCCGGTACCGGTCAACCACTTTCGGGTCCATTTTGGGATGAAAATTCACCACCCACTCGTATTTGCCGGTTTTGACCAGTTCCTCGACGGTGTCCGCCAGAACCGGCGCGGCGCTGAGGCGCGGGGTAAAGGTGGACGTGAACAGCACCCTCGGCCGGGTTTTTACCAAGCCGTCGTCCGCCCCATCCCCCCAGAACAGCGGGTCCATTTTCGGCCACCCGGTTTCATGGACCTCAAAAAAACCCAGCCGCTGTTCCAGTTCCTTAAACGGCCCGGTGGTGTCCGGCCCCTGGGTGCAGTACAAATCAAAAAAATTCCGGATCCTGAAATGCCCCCGGCCGCTGTTGCGCTTGCGGGCGTTAAACCCATGAAAAAGCTCCACCTTGATCCCAGGGAAAAAATCCGGTGCCACGTTCCCCGGCACAAATACCGCGCAGGGATTCCAGGCTTTCACCTCGGCCACGGTGCTGAGGCGGCGTTCGGAAGGCCGGAGATAGACCGACAGCCGCTCGGGATCATCAAAAAACCAGGCCGCCTCATCCCCGCGTTCAAGGATGGTTTTCTGAAGGGGCCGGACAATGGCGAACGCATATAACTCACTGATATAAAAAAGATATCGCATCATGGATGCTCCGTTTTTTTCTCTGACGCCGCCGCCCGCCGCAACGTCCACAACCCGGCGTATTTGTTGAAACTGCTCTGGCTGTACATGACGGCCGCCAGAAACCCGACCCGGCCGTCCAGAAACCCCAGACGGATGACGTATATCAGAAAAAACGTCCACACGGCCCGCAAGACCGCACCGGTCAACCCGAATCCTTTTTTCCCTTTGGCATGGCGCTGCTTTGCCCCCAGCCAGGCATACTGCCGGTTTTTTTCCAGATAATGGCCGAAATCCCGGTGGGTGTAATGCAGCAGGCGGCCTTTCAGGGTCTTGACTTTTCCTTTGGGCAGCAGGACCGTTTCATGCACCTGTGCGTCCGTGAACCGCGCGCCCGCCCGCCGGAAGAGCCGGAGGGGGGCGCGTGCGCTGCGGCCATGATTTAAGGTCACGCCGAAAATCGTCACGGCCCAGGGCAGCTTGAACCCGGTTTCCGGCGGCCCGGCCGCCAGGGTCCGCTGAATTTCCCCGCAAAGTTCCAGGGACAATTCCTCGTCCGCATCAATGGACAGCACCCAGTCACCCGTGGCCTTTTCAAGTGCCCGCTGCTTCTGGGGGCCATAGCCGGGCCAGTCGGTCTCAAACACCTTGCCGGTGAAATGTTTTGCAATGGCGGCCGTGCGGTCCGTGCTGCCGCTGTCCAGCACAATGATCTCATCGGCGATGGGGGCCACCGACCGGAGGCAGCGCTCAATGCGGTCTTCCTCGTTTTTGGCGATGAGGATGACGGACAGGGTATAATTTGGATTTCTGGTCACGGTGCGCTACCTTGCCTGGGGCTTGTATTCGACATACTCTTTTTCTTCAATAATATCTGATCCATACTTCAGGTTAATCTCTTTTTTGACCGCAGCCCGGTCATCATTGATAAAATAGACGCTGCGGGCCAGCTCGATAAATTCCGCGTCAAAGGCCTGGGCCGCTTCCTTCAGGCGAATCCGGTCCTCGATATCCCAGAGTTTCAGATTAATGGCTTCCAGGCGCTGGAATTCGCCGGAAGTCACGGAAATCCCCGCCGCCTGCATGGGAACCGCCAGCATATCGTATTCTTTTTGAATATTTTTCAGCTTTCCGGGATTTTGTATTTTTTTGAGTTTGATGGACAAAATGCTCACCTTGTCCACCACTTCACCCACAGAGACTTCGACCTGCATCCCGCTCCTTTCCCCGCTGATCATCACCATGATAATCAATTGATCTTTTAAAAAATTTCCGGTAAAATCGTTCATCAATGCGCTGAAGACTACCACTGATCACGGGATTTGATCAACCCATTTTGCAGACATAGAAAAAACCGATGCCGAAAATTAACGCCCGGAAAATCTGCCTGATACGCACATCCGCGCTTGGGGACACGGTCCATGCGCTGGCGCTGGTCAACGGACTGCGCAAAGGGTATCCGGACGCCCAGTTAACCTGGGTGCTGCAAAAGCTGCCGTATGACATGGTCAAACACCAAAAAAATATCGACCGGTTCATCACCTTTGACCGGAACGCGGACCTGAAATCATGGTTTAAGCTGTTCGGGCAGTTGAGAAAGGAATCCTTTGATCTGGCGATTGTTCCCCAGGTGAGCGCCAAGGCCAGCCTGCTCACCCTGTTTGTCCGGTCAAAAAACAAGCTGGGCTTTGACTTCAAACGGTCCAGGGAATTGCACTGGCTCGTGACCAACAGACGGATTCCAACGGCTCCGGCCCGGCATGTGCAGGATTTGTATTTTGAATTTCTGGATTATCTTGAGATCGACAATTATCCAAAGGAATGGAATTTCGCCTTTACCGACGCGGAACGGGCCTGGCAACACGCTTTTTTTGACCGTTTCAACCGGCCGGCCATCGGGTTTGTGATCGCATCGTCCAGCCCGGACAAGGACTGGGCCATTGAAAATTACGCGGAAGCCGCGGATTATGTGGATAAAACACTGGACATGCAGCCTCTGCTCATCGGCGGGCCCAGCCGGATGGAAAAAGACCGGGCCGCAGCGATTGGCCGGTTATGCCGGAAAATGCCCGCGCTGGCCCTGGAAAAACCCATCCGGAACACCATGCTCCAGATGGACGGTTGCCGGATGATCGTCTCCCCGGATACCGGGCCTTTGCACATGGCCGTGGCCCTGGATGTCCCGACCGTCGGCCTGTACGGGTTCACGGATCCCGGACGGTGCGGACCCTACGGCAAATATCACGATTTACTGATCGACAGATACCATGATCCCGGTGAAGAAAATACGCCCATCACCCGGATCACCCGGCCCGGCCGCATGGCCCGCATCACGCCGGATGCGGTCATTGAAAAGATTGAACAGGGCTTGGAAACATACCCGGCGAAACCGGTGCGGCGATCACATGGCTGAGATTTCCTACCATCATCCTTATCATATCGGCGCGGATGCCTCGCTGACGGAACCGCAAATCCGGCAACTGACCGCCTGTTTTGAAAAACCAGGAACGATGGGAAATGGCGTTCTCGGCGGAAGGGCGGGCGTGACATCTATTGACCTGCCGGACGTCGGCCCGGTAATTGTTAAAAATTACACCAGGGGCGGCCTGATCCGGCACGTCAACCGGAGAACCTATTTAAAACTGTCAAAGTTCCGGTGCGAGTCGGAGTTTTTTCTTCTGAAATATCTATCGGGAATAGGCGTGAACGCGCCGGAACCGGTGGCCTTCGCCTATCGGTTTAAATATATGGGCCATCGCTTATATCATGCGTGGATTGTCACCCGTGAAATTGAAAACGCCGTCACCCTGGCCCGACTCAGCATCCAGGCCCCGGACCGGGCGCGAGCCGCGATGGGGGAACTGATGCGCCAGGTGGCCGTTCTGGTGGACAACACCATCCACCATGTAGACCTTCATCCGGGCAATGTGCTGGTTGATATGCACAACCGGATATTTCTCATCGACTTTGACAAGGCGCGGACAGCCCCGCAAAACCGGAATCAATTGCGGGGAAAATATATCAACCGCTGGCGGCGGGCCGTCGCCAAACACCATTTGCCGGAAACAATTCTGGCCCTTGCCCCGCTGACGCATTCAGACCGTCCGGCAGGCGGGTCCGGTGCATGATAACCTTGAAAAAACAGACTATTAAGCGGCAATTTTTTCCATGACCCAGAAAATCAAAAAAAACAATATCATCCGCTTCCCCGTGGAACGCATTAAAGGCCGAAGGCCGGCGTCATCCGTTTCCCCTGAAACCCCTTCCAGCGCGAATCAATCGCCGGACAGCGATTGGCCCCAGAACGAATGGGCGGACATTGAAGATGAACTGTGGGCGAAAGAGGACTTTGAGGCATTGATCCGGCTTCACCAGCAACAACTAGCGGACTGTCCCGAGGACAATTTCGCCCGGTTCTCCATCGCCCAGGCGTATTTTTTCAACTATGATTATGACAAGGCGCTTGAAACGCTTCATTATCTTCACAAAAAAACGCCGGATGACCCGGATGTGCTCTATTTTATCATTGAGGCACTGCTGGCCTCCGGAAAAACCCAGGATGAATTTGACTGGGTGGTGAAGCCGGATATACTCAATCTGACCGAAACCGTGATGGACACCTGCTACAATATGCTGAAGCCGGGCTACAAAGCCTGCTCCATCGACCATCTGTTTAATATTTTTTATGAAAAAGCCTATCTGATGTTCACTCCGGAACAACTGCTGGCCGCTCTCGCAAATGACGGCCGGTTTCTGGTGCACCACCCCGAATCTCTGGAACAGGCGGAGGTGGAGATCATCAGACACCCGGCGGAATAAACCATCATCATGATTCTTTCTCATTCCAATTCGCATTCAAGCGGCATCCGCGTTGGCTGCGTCGCCGGCTCCTCAACTTACAAACAGTAAGCCTGCGCCGCCTTCTTCTTACCGCCTTGATGTCATCTTGAATGCAAAATGGAATCACGAATACCGGTTTATTTTCATCAAAACTTATCAATCATCGGGGAGAACCGGCTATGACGCAAAAAAATGAAAATTCCGGCCTGCTGGACCGCAGAACATTTTTAAAAAAGATGGCGGCTGGCGTCTTAGGCGGAACAGCGATGGGAACGCTTGGCGTAATGCCTTCCTTTGCACCTGGATTCTCCGGAAAACCATCCATTCCATCCGCCGTCAAATCCGTAAAACCAGACCGGAAACTGATCTATATCGCCATTGACGGCCTTCATCCCAAATATCTGGAACTCGACGCAAACGGAGGGCCGGGCGGGAAAGACGGCGACTGGCTCATGCCCAACATCCGGGAATTTCTGGGCCGGGCTTTGTGGTATACGGACGCCAAATGCTACTTGCCCGCCGCAACGGATATGAATCACCTCAACGCCGTGGCCGGAACCAGCACCGCCCAAACCGGCATCATCGGCGTCTGGGCCCAGCCCACCGGATGGCAGGCAAACGGAAGGCCCATCATCACGCATTCGAGTCTGTCATTTGCAAAGGATGACCGGGGCCGGCCCGTGGACACGCTGTTTCACGCCTGGAAGCGGCAATGGCCGGGTTCAAAAACATTCATGATTTCCGGCAAGGAAT
>DAIEHU010000067.1 GCA_027353395.1 Desulfobacteraceae bacterium | reverse complement strand
CCCTATTTTTACATACTGCGCCCTTGAATTTTGGATTATTTGCTGATTGGAGGCGTTTGCTTGTAAATCGGTTTACAAGCAAAATACGGGGTGGAAAATCTGAAATGCTTGTGAGGCGGTACTGTCTCTTTGCAAATGCTTGGTTTTTTAAGCTAAACCCAGCATTTCGGAAATTGCAGAGATATTCTTTTGTAATCTCTCCCGGCCGCTTAAGGGGCTGCTTTCCGGGCATCAACGGTTTCCATGCCCCGCATCACCGCATCGATATGAGCGGCGGCGAAATCCGCGAATGCGGCGGCCGCTTCTTCCGGTTGCTGCTTGTAAATATGTTCAACCCCCCGCCGCGCATGGCTGACGACTTTTTTGAGCTGGTCAGGGAGTTGCGTGACGGACGCCCACTGAACCCGCTCGGCAGTGGGCATGAGTTCCCTGGCGATGCGGGCGATCATGGGGTTGCCCGCGACTTCCAGAATTTTATGGGCCGTCCGGGTGACCGTGGTGATATAGAGTTCAAAATTATTGACGTCAATACTGGCTTCCATGTCGCGCATCAGACTTGAAAGCGCCTCGTAATCCGCCGGGGTTGCCCGCTCCGCGGCCTTTGCAAACGCGAACTGATACAGGACAATAGCGGTTTCAAACAGGTGCTGGATTTTTTCCATGGTCAGCTCGGACACCTGGTAACCGCCCTTGGGGGTGCGTTCCACCAGCCAGATTTGTTCCAGCATGTGAAGGGCGTCCCGCACCGGGCTCCGGCTCACGCCCAGTTCCTTGGAAATCTGGGTCTCAATAATGGCCTCGCCGGATTTCAATTCCTGGCGAATGATTTTTTTGCTGATCAGATCGACAATCTGATCCGATAAACTGCTGCGTGCAAGAGATTCCATTCATTTTTTCCTGTTCCGGATTAACCCCCATGCCCGGATGAGCACAGCGAAGGATGAAAATAAAGACCTGACTGATTTTTCTCCGCGCCACAGCGCATCTGCGCGAGATGTGTTTTTTCCCCAGCTGAGACGCCGGGCCGCAGAGAATTTTTTATACCTTTATGCCAAGTCCCGTCAAACATTTTTCCACGGCCCGAAGGGCCGGACCGGCGTCCATTTCCAGAATACTTTTTCCCGCCATGTCGCCATTGCGGATGGCGTCATCTTCCGGCACCCAGCCCATACACATCAGATTTTCCGGAACAACAAGGGATTCATATTCATGGCTGCCGCGCAGACGGTTGACGATCAGCCCGGCTTTTTCATATTTTATAATGCCTTCCGAAACCTGCTGGATGGTTGATGCCACATTCAAGCCTTTCACGGATGCGTCGGACACCAGAACGAGATGCGTTACCCGTTCCATCACCCGGCGGTTGACCTGCTCGATCCCGGCTTCGCCGTCAATAACCACAAAGTCAAAATTATCGCTGATCCCGGCAATCAGGTCTTTTAAAATATGGTTGACCTGACAGTAGCAGCCTTCGGTTTCCGGCCGGCCAATGGCCAGAAACGCAATATTGCCGGTTTCCGAGAGGGCCGCAGCCATTTCATAATCCAGCATTTGGATAAGCTGCCCCTTGTCGGTGGTTTCTCCGGATTCCACCCGGCGGATTAAATCGTTTCTGATATCGTCAACGGTTCTGGTCACGGTTACGCCCAGGGCGGTGGCCAGACCCACAGCCGGGTCGGCATCCACCGCCAGCACCCGCGCCCTTGGGTTTTCCGCCAGAATTTTGACGATGGTCGCGGACAGGGACGTTTTTCCGACCCCGCCTTTGCCGCACAGGGCAATGATGGTGGTTTTTGAAGCAAGAACATCAGACATGATCGGCGGTTTCCTTTTGCTTTAGGGCGGCGCGTCCAACCCGCTCCCGCATGGCCCGAAGCTCACTCACGTCCCCGCACACGGCGTTGTAATCGCAGGTGTCGCAGTCGAATGTCATTTCCTCGGCCATTTTATTCATGGCGGCAATGCGCCGGGCCACATTGTCCCCGGTGGTTTTCATTTCCAGGACATCCTCGCGCGTGGAGGTGATGAAAATGATTTCAGCGGCCTCAACATAATCAAGCGCCAGAAATTGTTCCATCAGTGCCCCGCCCAGGGTTTGAAAGGTAAATCCGCGGGATACGGCATCCCGGCTGACCCGGCTCCATTCCCGCTGGTACTGGGACGCGCCCCGCATCATATAACCTTTGAGATGCACGTCATAACGCAGCAATTCCATCTCCCGGCACCGGTCATAGGCGTTGTCCGCATCAAAATCCCTGCCCCCGGCCATTACCACTTTACCAAACGGCACCTGCTTCCCGGCCAATTCCGGCAAATCCGGGCCAACCACCGAAATTCGCCGGTTTATAATCTTTTTCGGATCATCCACCCATAACAAAAAGGACGTGGCGGCGTCTTTGGGATTGCCCAGCTCCACGGCCGTATCCGGATCCATCACCAGGTTCCGGTTTTTTTCTTCGGGCCATGAGGTTTTGCCGGTGTGGATAAATTCCGATACCATGCCCGCTTTCCGGTTGCGACCCAGGAAAGCCGTGATTTCCGAATAGGGTTTGTCAAAAAGGCCCATTATAACAATCCCCGGATGTGAAAAAATTCATCCAGGCGTTCGCGGGTGGCGGCCCAGGATTCCACCCGGTCGTCAAATCCGTCATCATACATGATATGCACCGGGTATCCCTGTTTTTCGAGGTCTCTGGCGAATGGCTTGACCATGCCCCAGGTGTTCCGGCAGCCGGGCGTGCCGTTGTAGATTATGCAATCCGCCTGATAGGCCTTTGCACAGGCAAGGGATTCCTCCAGCCACATGCCGGGCCGGTCATAGGGTCCCCGAATGGAACGGACCATGGGCATCCGGGCGTTCATCTGGGCGATGGTGTCCAGCATGGCTTCGGGCGAGGAGATGCCTATATGATAGGCGCTGTCCGGCATGTCCGCCACATAGTGATTTCCGTCACGGAAATTCCGGGTCAGAATGGAGCCGGTCAGGGCAATCCCCCGCTCTTCAAAGTAATGATAAAAATTCATGTCCACCGTGTAATGGTCAATATAGCACATCACCACCCGCAGTTTTTCCTCGCCGGACCGCAGCCCCGGAACACCAGCCTTCATGCGCTCCCGTGCCGTTTCCACCATGATTTCCAGGAGCCGGGTGTATTCCGGATGTCCGGAAAAACAGAACCGGCCCGCATAGATCATCAATGTAAAGATGGGCGGAATGGGCGTGGGTTTCAGCAAGAGCATGTCTTCCATTTCCGCGGTCAGCATGTCCTGACGGTCAATTTCCCGAATATGTCCGGCCAGCCGGTCATAATCCAAGGATTTGCCGGTATGGGTCTCAATAAACCGGATCAGGGCCTTGTAATCCTCCACGTGATACTGCTGGCTCCGCCGGTCGCCCAGGGTGGAGGGATAATTCAACTGGAAGTATGGCTTGTCCAGATACGCGGACGCAAACGCGAAGGCATTGGCGTTGGTGTCGCATACGCCCGGCGTGTCGCAGATGATTAAATCCAAGGACTGGGCAAGTCCCGCAAGCTGGGTGCCAAGCGCCCCTCGCTGGGCCGAGCAGGATGTTTCGGGCATGCCGAGTTCGCAGCAAAAATCCATATAATCAAACATGCCCCGTTTCCAGGTCATGGAACCGATGGCGGTCAGGATTTCAAAGGTGGCCGGGACAAGGTCCATGGCGTAGAGAATGGACGGGGTGCTGCAAAATGTGGTGCCAACGATTTTTTTGCCGTTGTCTTTTGCCGACAGTATGTTTTCATAATACCGGGCCAGCAGCCCAAGAAACTGGACACCGGGCGGACCAACATCCACAAACGACTGCAAAATCCCCTGGAAATAGGGAACATACCGGTAGGTGAGCGCCGTTTCCTTCGGGCTGCCCAGGGGAACCCTGGACGCGGTGTTCAAGGTGCCGCTGATCAGCCAGTCATAATGATATTCCTGAATTTCAGGCCGCATAACCAGACTCCCATTATTTTTTCCCGTTGCTCTTTTCCATGGCATACAGGGCCGCGCCCAGCGCCCCCATGATTTGTGGGTCAACGCCGTCAAGAGCTTTCAAGGGCACGTTTAACGCCTCGGAAAGGGCCTGAAAGACCCCGGTATTTTTCGCCACCCCGCCGGTCATGACCACATCCTCCACCACTTCAATGCTTCGGGCCAGAGACGCCACCCGTTTGGCGAGAGAATGGTGAAGGGCGTTTAAAATATCCGGGATTTCCTTTCCCTCGTTGACCAGGGACACCACCTCGGTTTCGGCGAAAATCACGCACTGGTTGGAAATGCTGAGTTTTTCCGTGGATTTCGCGGCAAGCGCGCCCAAATCTTCAAGCCTTACTTCCAGGGCTTCGGCCATGACTTCCAGAAACCGGCCCGTGCCCGAGGCGCATTTATCATTATAGATATAGCGGGCCACATTCCCCCGATCATCCAGCCGGGTGGCTTTGGCGTCCTGACCGCCGATGTCGATCACCATGCGCACGGAAGGCATCAAATGTCTGGCGGCCTTGGCGTGGCAGGAAATTTCCGATTCCACCTGGTTCACAAACGGTATCTGTTCCCGGCCGTAACCCGTTCCCACCACATACCCGATGTCTTGTTGCGTCAGCCCGGTCCCGGTCTTTTCCTTTGCCCTCTCAAGCGCTTTTTGCATCACCATGGCCGCGGATTCCGCGGGCCTGGTGATGGCGCGGATTACGGCATGGGACAGCATCTCGCCGTTTTCCATAATCACCGCCTTGGCCGTCAAGGATCCGATATCGCATCCTGCTACAATCATGATGTTTTCTCCATCGCAATCAGCGCGGCCCCCAATGCCCCGGCAATCTGGGGATCGGCTTTGCGGGCCCGCTTGATTCGTTTGCCGATGAGTTTTTCCAAGGTCGCCACCACCCCGATATTTTTTGCCACCCCGCCGGTCATGAAAATGTCCCCCTCGGGCTTCACGGCATTCACGAGAATGGCCACCCGGGCCGCCATGGCTGAGTTGATTCCGGCCCCGATATCTTCCAGGGGAACCCCGGAATTGATGAATTTGATAATATCGGCCTGGGCCCAGACCGTGCAGGTGGACGCCAGGGTGACCGGATTTCTGGCTTTTTGCGACAGCCCCCCCAGCTCATGAATGCCGATGTTCAGCACCTTTGCCATGACTTCCAGAAACCGGCCGGTGCCGGACGCGCATTTGTCATTGGCTGAAAACCGTCCGACGTTGCCGTTTTTGTCGATTTTCATGGTTTTGCAGTCCTGGCCCCCGATATCGATCACGGTTTCGGCGGTGGGCAGCATCCAGCGCGCGCCCTTGCCGTGGCAGGTGATTTCAGACACCACCTCATCCACAAAATTAATTTTCTCCCGGCCATAGCCCGTGCCGATGCAATAGGCCATTTGTTCGGCCGCAAGTCCTGCTGCGGCCAGCGCTTCGGCAAATGCGGCCTCGGCGGAATCCCCCGGCCGGGGTTTGGATTTGATGATACTGCTGCCGATGATCCGGTTATTTTGCATAATAACCGCCTTGCTCGTCAAAGACCCCACATCGCAGCCCGCGACAATGGTCATAACAACCCCCTTATGTGAAAAAATTCATCCAGCCGTTCCCGGGTGCCGGGCCAGGATTCCACCCGGTCATCGAAAGCATCGTCATACATGATATGGGTGGGATAACCGTGCCGCTCCATGTCCCTGGCAAAGGGCTTGACCATGCCCCAGGTATTGCGGCATCCGGGCGTACCGTTATAGATCACGCAGTCCGCCTGGGTGATCTTCGCCAGGGCCAGGGATTCTTCCAGCCACATGCCCGGCCGGTCGTAAGGGCCGCGAATGGACCGGACCATGGGCAGCCGCGCGTTCATCTGGGCCACCGTATCCAGCATGGCCTCCGGTGACGACAGGTTAATGCCGTAGCTGGAGCCCGGCATGTCTTCCGTATATTTGTTGTTGTCCCGGAAATTCCGGGTCAGGATGGAGCCTGTCAGGGCAATTCCCCGCTCTTCCAGATAATTATAAAAATTCATATCCACCGTATAATGGTCGATATAGCACATGAACACGCGCAGGTTTTCCTTGCCGGAGGTGAGGCCCGGAACCCCGTCTGAAACCCGCTGTCTGGCCGACCGGACCAGGGATTCCAGGAGCCGGGTGTATTCCGGATGGCCGGAAAAACAGAATCTGCCGCAATACAGGGCGAGGTTGAACAAGGGTGGGATGGGCATGGGTTTGAGGAGAAGCATGTCTTCAAGGTCCGCAATCAGGGCGTCCTGCCGGTCTACTTCCGTCAGCGCTTCGGCCAGCCGGTCATAATCCAGTTTTTTGCCGGTCTGGGTTTCAATAAACCGTATCATGGCCTTGTAGTCGTCCACATGATAGTTTTGACTGCGGTCATCGCCGATAGAACTGGGATAATTCAACTGGAAAAAAGGCTTGTTCAGATATTCGGAGACAAATGCGAAGGCATTGGCGTTGGTGTCGCATACGCCGGGCGTGTCGCAGACCACAAAATCAATGGATTCAAACAAACCGGACATCACCGCGCCCATGGCCCCGCGCTGGGAAGAACAGGACGTTTCCGTCATGCCGATTTCGCAGCAATAGTCCATATAATCAAACATGCCCCGTTTCCATAAAACGCCGCCCAGGGCCGTCAGGATTTCAAAAGTCGCGGGCACCACATCCATCGCGTAGAGCAGCACCGGTGAATTGCAAAAGGTGGTGGCCGCGATGGGTTTTCCCCGGTCATGGGCCGTTAAAATATTTTGAAAGTACGTGGCGAGAAGTTTTAACGCCAGCACGCCCGGTTCCCCGGCGGAATAAAACGTTTCGGCAACCTTTCTATAATTGGGGATATACCGGTATGTCTGTTCGGTTTCTTTTTTGGAACCTGAGGGAACGGCGGCCGCTGCCTTGAGCGTGCTGCCCATGAGCCAGTCATAATTATATTCTCTAATTTCCGGTCTCATGCCCGCCTCCTTTGTGGATTTTTCCGGGCGTCAATACGTTCCAGAAACGCGTTAATCCGCAATTTCATGCGTCCGGCGTCGATATGCGGCCCGTATTCCCGCTCAACCCGGAGGCAGGGAATGCCCATTGCTTCCAGGTCCCTTTTAAACAGGGCGTTTTCCGCGCCATGCAGATCGCAGAACCGGATATTCTGCATGATCACCCCTTCGGCCTTTGAATGATTGATCCGGTCTTTGAGTAGTTGCAGACGTTCCTTGTATTTGCCATACATTCGGGGGCATACCGATGACCCCAGGTAGTGGGACGCCAGCGCCGACAGGGGGTCTCCAGTTTCAGGAATTTCACATCCTTCATACCGAATGCCGAAACACAAATTTTCGCCCACGATAATGGCCTTGCCCGTGTCTTCGATCAATTGGAACAAATCGATCTCGTCACTGACGCTGCCGATCAGAAGCACCCGCTTTTTGCCACGGCTTAGGGAAGTGATCTGTTTTTTCAATTCAGCGACCCAGGCGGTCAGCGCTTCGGTGTATTCCTCTCTGGGCATGACCGTTCCGGCGACGGTGGCGGCAAACACATCGGTCCCGGAAACCACCACATCATCCTTTGCCCGCAGGTCTTCAATCTCGGCCAAAAGCCGCCGGCCCTTGTTGAATTCGCAAATGGCTGCGGAAATTTTATCCATGGTGATATTCACCTGAAAATGCCGCTCCACCCCCTCGATCAGGGCGTTTATTTCATCCATATACCAGCTCATGCCGTGGTCTTCGGACTTGTGCGGCACGTCAAAATAATAAAAATAATCCGGCACAATTCCTTTAAAATCTTCGCCCGCCTTGCGCCAGCATTCATCCAGCCGCCGCATGCCGTCACAGCCCGGCGTGATGATGGCTCCGTCCAGAAAAGAAAATTTGCCCTTGCCAGCCAGTTGGAGAATACATTTGGGAAAACTGCAAATAAAGGGCCCGAAATAGGTGTCTCCCACTTCCATGCCGTCGGTTTCGATGCCCCGGAGACGCACTGGCAGGATGTCTGCGGCATGAAAAATTTCTCCCGGCGTGTATGAGCAGGTATAGCCCACCACCGGCCTGCCCGATTGTTTCCAGTCCATGATGGATTGGCATTGCACCTGTGTGGCGGCGTCATGAAAAACCTGCATGGCTTAGTCCTCCTCTTTCATCAGCAGACGGCGCAGCGCGGCCAGCGCTTCCTGGGCCTCCGCCTCGTATTCATCGTCAGTTGGCTCCAGCACCCCGCACATCCAGACCACCAGTTTCGGGACAACAGCCCGGGCCAGGGGAGCAACCGCCTCTCCCGGACCATTCAAAATTCTGGCGGCCGCATCACTGACTTCAAAAGGGTCCAGGGCGTTCACGAACTGCCCGGTGATATCCGCAAACAGCGCCGGGCTGGCATCACCCAGACGATTGAATATTCGGAGCAGATTGTTGCCCACTTCCGCCAGCTCCTGCACGTCCCAGGCATTCAAGTGGTCCGTAAAGACCGCAGCCAAATTTTCATCCGTTTCCGAATCCCAGTCCGCCAGCCGCCGGTTTGTGGCATGCAGACGAATATTGGCGATTTCGGCTTTTTTGATCATGTTCAGGCGTTTCCATTCCGGCTGATTTTTGACCGAAGACGCCATCGCCTGATCCATAGCCGCCCGGATTTCCGTTAACGCGATTCTGGCTTTCCAGAACGTGGCGGGATCGGTTTTTTGGATAATTTCACCCATTACTTTGGACAGGACTTTCGGCAACTCCGGCGCGCCGGGATCACCCAGAAGGGCGCTGCCGGTATGGATTTTTCTGGCGACTTCGGTCAGCTCATTCACCGCGCCCGCAATGGCCAGGGTGTTCAATTCCCGAATAAAGGAGAGAACCACGTCGGTCACCATGTCCGGCGGCAATTCATTGAGTTTGCCCACGGAAACCTGAAGCGCGTCCGCAGCGAAATTGAGGGTTGAAGGCAGGAGGGATAAGAGCAGCACCATTTTGGCCGGATACTGCCAGAGCTCATGGTTCGCCATCCGAATAAAGGCCTGCCCGTCTGTCGCTGCGGTATCGACCATTTCCCGGATCTCGCCGAAATCAACCGATTCCACCCAGGATTTAAATCCAGGGGCCAGGGCTTTGGTAAAAAATTCCGGGTCTTGTTGATGCAGGTCATTGATGATCCGGCACGCCTGGGTGATCATTCCGCCGGTCCCGCCATTGATAAGGTTCGAGAAAAACCGGGGATCTTCAAACAACGCCCGCAATTCCGCTTTTTCCAGTCCGTCTGTTGGCCGGGCCAGGCTCCTTTTGAGATATTTGGCCACGATCCCCATCATGCGTTGTTTAAACGGATTTGGGCCTGCGAAAACAGCAATCACATCCGGAAGGATGCTTGCCAGGGCCTGCCGGACTTCCCGTGTTTGCAGAAGACGCGCCAGAGCCGGGCGGGCGTTTTGGGGCGCATGCCCGGTTCGCCGCCCTTGACCGGACGTTTCAACGTGCGCATTCGTTTTTTTTGAATGTTGGGCAGGATGCGTCTGTGTCATGGAATGTCCTTATGCCTGATTCAATTGAACTTCGTTACCCGGCCAGCAAATGCTTGGCCAGCCGTTTGCCCAGAGACAGCAGGGTCGATGTGGGCGGCAGGCCCAGTTCCTGGGGAATGACGGAACAGTCGCACACATAGAGATCGTCGAATTTGGTTTTGAGATCCGTATCCACATGCTCGCCAATTTTTACCGTGCCGCCGGGATGGGCCGCCAGCATCCAGGTCCGGTAAATATCTGCGGCTCCGGCATTTTTCAGCACCCGTGTGGCGTGCGTCGTACCTTTGTCCAGCTTCATCCGGTCTTCCTTGGTCACGGATTTGTCCACCAGTCCGTGTTTGGTGATTTTACCGCCCAGGCCGTCCCGGATTTTGATCATAATGGGCAGCACGTTTTTATAGGAAAACGCTTGTTTGAATTTAAAAACTTCCAGGTCAAACATAATTTTCATCATGTGCGGCATGTTGAAATCCGTCATCACAATGCCATCTTCCTCGAAATGGACGCCGGAACTCATGGGAATGGACTTGCCGCTGTCCACGCCCTTTATTTTCCCACATACAAAAATCAGGGGATCAAAGAAAAAATTAAATCCCGCGCCGCCGATGCCGCTTTCCCGCAGAACAATGGGCGAGCCGATACCGCCCGCAGCCACAATGGTTTTCGGCGCATAGGCCCGGCGGGTTTGTTTGTTTTGGGTATATTCCACGCCAATGGCCTTGTTGTTTTCGATTATCACTTTTTTCACTTTGGCATGGGTGAGGAGTCGCGCGCTCTTTTCCATTGCTTCTTCCACAAAATGCCGGGCACTCCATTTGGCCCCGGTGGGGCATCCA
>DAIEHU010000066.1 GCA_027353395.1 Desulfobacteraceae bacterium | reverse complement strand
ATTCCAATCCCAAATCATAGCGCTATCTTCGTTGGCTCGTCTTCGGCTCCTCAACGTACTAACTGTACGCCTCCGTCGCCTCAATCCTCACCGCCTTGATATCATCCTTGATTTGGGGGTTGGAATAGCTTTTCCGGTTCAGGGACTGACGACCAGCTTCCGGCCTGTTTGAATGGTCAAATCCCCTTTTTTCATCCCATTGAGCTGCTGAAGCTTTTCGACACTGATGCCATATTGTTTTGCAATACGATATAAGTTATCGCCTTTGGCCACTGTATGCGACGGCTTGCCTGACGCAGAGGGCGTGGGATGTATGGCGGCGGCAGGAGTGGCGGGCGGCTTTGCCTTCACCTGGAGCGTCCGTTTCGGTTTCGTCTGCGCCAGCGCTTTTGGCTGAAGCTGCTGTGCGGGTTTGGCCGCGACAGCCGGTTTTGCTTTCGGTTTCGCATGAACCTGAGGCGATGGGGCGGCTACGGGTGCGGGCACCGCCGAATGTTCCGCCGGTGATACCGCTGCTGCCTCCGGAGCAACGGCGGAAATCTGGGATGAATCCGCGGGCGTACCGTGAACATTGCCCTGGATGGCATCCAGTTTTTGAATGATTCCTGCAATGGCGACAGCATTGGATTTGATCCAGGTGACCATTTGCTGGGCATCCACCGGATTCTTGGCTGGGTCATAATTCAAGACATTGATGGCGTTTTTGCTTTCGATGGACTCCATCCTCTGTTCCAAGCTGCTCACCTGCGCCACCAGCGCCTTGAAGTCATCCACTTCCACTTTGTCTTTTTTGGGAATAAAAACAATAAATAGAATGATCAGGATAAATAGTCCGGCGCCGATTAAAATCATTGGCATTTCGGATTTCTCGATCAGTTTTCCGGACTTCTGATTTTTAAAGGTGGTATAGGGTTCCTCTTCAGTTTCATCACTGCTTGTATCTGTTTTCCAGTCCATACGCGGTTTCTCCTTGCAAAAATGATACAAAAAATAACCCTGTTATCAAGGGCTCAGCAACATAAAACGCAATATTTGGATTTTATTTAAGCCAGCCGCAACCCGTGAATCATCCGAATATAATGCAGACACAAATGCCGTCTTGACCTTCACGCTTTTTTTAATTATCTTTAAAATTTTTCAGCGCTGGAAAGGCAAACGGCTGCAACGGCCAATGATTTTTTTCACCATGAAGCAAATTTGTTATATTGTCAATGGTGATGGTGCGATAAACGCGACTTTCGTTACTTGAAACAATGAATCATGGAATGGCACCGGTCATGAAAAAATATTCACATCATTTTATTGAGGCCTATGAGGGCTTTACCGCCTTTGGCTGGGACCGGGAAACCGACGAAAACACAGTCATGTGTTACCTTCAGATGTTTTCCGATGATGATTTGCTCAAACATCTGATCACCCGGTTTTCCAATGATGAGCTGGACGAAGTCTATACCCTGATTAACCGGCTTCTGAAAACCCATTTAACCGAAAGCCAGTACCATCGGCTGTTTCTGAAAGAAGACCACCCCTGATATCAAAGTCTCTTGCAATCGATTCACCACGTTAAAGGAGAAATACTTCATGTTTACCGATAAACAGCTTCACCGGTACGCGGATGTGCTGCTGTGGGGGTTAAAAACCGCCAGGGCCGGAAAAATTAAAAAAAATGAGATTATTCTTATCCGATATGATCTTGCCGCTATAAAACTGGTTGAAATCGTATATCAAAAATTGATCGAAGCTGGCCTGAACCCGGTGCACCGGCTTTTACAGACGCCGGATATGGAAAAAAAATTTTATTTCCTATCATCCCCCAAACAGTTGTCCTTCATACCGCCTGGGGAAGAAGAACTATACAAACACCTAAACGGCACCATCGCCATTCTGGCCCCGGAATCCCTGACCCATCTGAGCGGCATTGACCCCTCCAAAATCGCCAAATCTCTCATCTCCCGAAAACCATTCCGCACGATCTTAGACGAACGGGAGGAAAAAGGTCTGTTTAGTTGGACCTTATGCATGTTTCCCACCAGGGAACTGGCCACTCACGCCGGCATGAGCATCGAGGAATACTCTCGCCAGATCGCCGGCGCCTGCTTTTTAAACCGCACAGACCCCATCAGCCAGTGGGAATCGGTTTTCAAGCAGGCCCAGTCCATCAAACAATGGTTGAACCGGATGGATGTCAAAAAATTCCATGTGACGTCAGATCATATTGATCTGGAGATCACCCCCGGCGAACAGCGCAAATGGATTGGCATTTCCGGGCACAATATCCCCAGTTTTGAATTGTTCATCTCACCGGACTGGCGCGGCACAAAAGGCATCTATTACGCTGACCAGCCATCCTACCGGAGCGGCAATTATGTGAGAGGCATAAGGATTGAATTTAAAAACGGAAAAGCGGCTCATGCCACGGCCGAAGAAGGCGAAGCCTTTTTAAACAAACAACTGGCCATGGACGCGGGCGCAAACAAACTGGGAGAATTTTCCTTAACCGACAGGACCTTTTCAAAAATCAATCAGTTTATGGCCAACACCCTGTTTGATGAGAATTACGGCGGGAAATACGGCAACTGCCATGTGGCTTTAGGCGCATCCTATTCCGACACATACAGCGGCAATCCTTCCGAATTGACCAAGGAAATCAAAAAAGACCTGGGATTTAATGATTCGGCCCTGCACTGGGATATCGTCAATACCGAAAACAAACGGGTCACCGCCCATTTAAAATCCGGGGAAAAGACAGTCATCTATGAAGACGGCCGATTCACCTTATAATATAAACCAGGCGTCCAAACTCAAAAACCCCATCCAGACATACGCCTGGGGATCGCATACGGATATTCAGCAACTGATGGGGCATCCGCCGACACCTGAGCCGTGGGCGGAATTATGGATGGGCGCGCACCCGGTTGCTCCGTCTCAGGTTCTTGTGAATAACAAATGGATATCATTAGATACATTCATCCATCAATCACCCGGGGAAATCCTGGGCAAAAAAACAGCAAAAGCATATCAAAATACCCTGCCCTTTTTGTTTAAACTCCTGGCCGCGGAAAAACCGCTTTCCATTCAGGCCCACCCGGACGGCATTCAGTCGAAAAACGGATTTGACCGGGAAAACCTTCTGGGAATCGCGCCAAATGACCCCAGGCGCAATTATAAGGATTCCCGCCATAAGCCGGAATGCATCTGCGCGTTGACCGCGTTTACCGGTCTTAAAGGATTTCGCAAAGTTGACGATATCGCCGCGCAACTCGCCCTGCTCTGCCCTGAAAATTTGCTGGAAACGATGGCAATGCTGCGGACAAACGGTTTAAAACCTTTTTTCAAAGCGCTTTTGACCTTTTCCATAGCTCAAAAGACAGCGATCATCCGTGAAGCGCTTCAAAACGCGAAAAAACACGCTCATGAAAATCCTGTGTTTGAGTGGGTACTCACCCTTTCTCACTATTATCCGGATGATATCGGCATTCTTTCCCCGGCGGTGCTGAATCTCTTCCATCTGGCTCCCGGTGAAGCGCTGTTTCTGCCTGCCGGTGAACTGCACGCTTATCTTGCGGGATTCGGCATTGAGCTGATGGCCAATTCCGACAATGTGCTGCGCGGCGGTCTGACCCCGAAACATATCGATGTGCCGGAACTGTTGAATGTCCTGAATTTTAGCGAATCAACCGTTTCAATACTGCGTCCGGAGAATGTGTCTGACTCTGAAGCAAAATATCCGGCGTTTGCTGAAGAATTTTCTCTCCATATAATCCATGTAACAAACACCACTACCTATGCCTCACCGGCGCATCGCGGCCCTGAAATATTGCTGTGCGCTCAGGGAACGGCTGATCTATTCATCAACGATCCGGCGGCGTCCATTCGCCTGGATGCCGGGGAGTCGGCATTTATTCCAGCCTCGGCCGCCGCCTATACCATCACCGGGAATGCCCGGATATACAAAGCCGGGGTGCCGGCTTGACCGCGACACTGAAAATCAATGAAATATTTTACAGCATTCAGGGCGAAGCCCTCTACGCGGGGATGCCCTGCGTGTTTGTGCGGCTGACAGGATGCAACCTGCGGTGCGTTTATTGCGACACCTGTTACGCCTATGATGAGGGGGCGGGAATGTCCATTGACGAGATCATGGAAAAAATTTCCGCTTATCCATGCAGGCTTGTGGAAATCACAGGCGGGGAGCCCTTATGCCAGGAAGCGGCCCCGCGCCTGATCGGCCGATTGCTTGACGCGGGCTATACAGTGCTTCTGGAAACCAATGGCAGCATGGATCTGGGCTCTGTCGACCCACGCTGCATCAAAATAATGGATATCAAATGCCCGGGCAGCGGCGCTTCCCAAAAGAATAATTTAAACAATTTAAAATATTTATCATCTTGCGACCAGGTCAAATGCGTCATTACCTGCGCCGGGGATTATGAATTCGCCAAAAACATACTCCGCTCCACGATTCTATCGGATCAATCGATCGCGGTGCTATTTTCTCCGGCATCAAACATGATGGCCCCGGCCACACTGGCCGAATGGATTCTGGCGGATGGACTGAACGTCAGGCTTCAGCTTCAACTGCACAAAATACTCTGGCCTAATGACTGTAAAGGCAGATAACTGCATGGAAAACCGACCCCGAAAAGCCGTGGTGCTTATCAGCGGCGGCCTGGATTCAACCACCGTTCTGGCCATCGCGCGTTCCGGAAATTTTCAGTGTCACTGTTTGAGCTTTTTCTATAATCAGCGGCATGAAGTGGAATTAATGGCTGCGAAACATATCGCCAGAACCTTCGGCGCCCATCAGCATCTGGTGCTCAATCTGGATCTGGGCCGCATCGGCGGGTCCGCGCTGACCAGCGATATGGCGGTCCCCAAAAATCGCGACATGAAACAAATGGCAAGCGGCATCCCTGCCACCTACGTGCCGGCCAGAAACACTATTTTCCTCTCCCATGCCCTGGCCTGGGCTGAGGTGATCGGAGCGGGAGACATTTTTATCGGAGTGAACGCCGTGGACTACAGCGGATATCCGGACTGCCGGCCCGAATACTTGGCCGCGTTTGAAAAAATGGCCAATCTCGCGCTCAAATCGGCTGTGGAAGGCCCCTCAAGCATCCGCGTTCAGGCCCCCCTGCTCTATCTCAGCAAGGCGGACATCATCCGGAAAGGCATGGAATTGGGCGTTGATTATGCCGTCACCCACAGTTGCTATGACCCGGACCCCAAAGGCCGGGCCTGCGGTTGTTGCGACAGTTGCCTGCTGCGGAAAAAAGGGTTTGAAGAAGCGGGCGCTCCCGATCCGACCATCTATACAAGATGTTGATTTTTATATATATGCTTAAAAATACCTTCTCACACCTCACAAGAATTGGCCCCAAACGAGAGGCGGCTCTCTGGCGAAACGCCATTTTTTCCTGGGAGGATCTTCTGTCCGCCCTGGATACAAACAACCGGTTCACTCGAGGAATCGCGCCACCGGTAAGACAGGAACTGAAAGATTCCCTGGCCCATCATGCCGCAAGGAACGCCCGATGGTTCGCCGGTAAACTGCCGCCTGCGGATACCTGGCGGTTGTTTCCGGATTTTCAGGGAAGCGCCGCCTATCTCGACATTGAAACCACCGGTTTAAACGAGCCGGGCAATCCTCCGGACATCACCACCATCGCCCTATATGACGGCAATACCATCCGCTGGTATGTGAACGGCGAAAATCTCGATGATTTCAAGAAGGATATCCGGCAGTATCAACTGCTGATCACCTTTAACGGCAAAACGTTTGATGTGCCGGTCATTGAATCCTTCTTTCACATCCGGATGGATCAGGCCCATATTGATTTGCGGTATGTGCTGAAAAACTTAGGCTATTCCGGGGGGCTGAAAGCCTGCGAGCAAAAACTGGGCATTTGCCGGGAGGATTTGGACGGGGTGGATGGATTTTTCGCCGTGCTGCTGTGGGATGACTATCGCCGCCGCAAGGCCTCAAAAACGCTTGGAACCCTTCTGGCCTACAATATAGCGGATGCGGTCAACCTTGAACGCTTGATGATCATGGCGTTTAATCAGAAAATCAGCCGTCTGGAGCATGTATCCGTGGACCGTCTACCCGAACCGGTTGAGCCGCTGCTACCGTTCGTGCCGGACATGGCGACCATTGACCGGATAAAGCGCCAGCGATTTCAGACCTTCCGGTATTGATGAACACCGCCATCCGAACCGCCATTTGCTGCCTGCTGTTTTTCTGCGCGCCGCCACTGGCGGATGCCGATTCCGGTCAGTGGCGGACGGAACTGGGCTACCGGTTTTTAAACAACAGTGATGAACTCAAGGACATCTGTAAACACATTTCCGGGAATGCTGGAAACGGAAGAAATATTTATAATCTTTCCATCAGCCTGAATATCCAGCCCTACCTGGAGCTTGGCAACGGATTTCAGATCGGGGCCGGTATCGGGCCGCTCGTCATTATCGCTGGCGATGCCAGGCATCTCCAGCTCCCGATGAATGTCACACTTGGGTATGCGCTTTTTAAAAAATCGCCCATTTCCCCATATGTGAAAGCCGGGATTTCCTATCATTTATCGGGCGGGGATTATCAAACGGCCTCAAAACCGGGAGCTTATACCGGTATCGGCATCCGGCTGTTGAATACGAAACGTTTAAAAATGGGCATGGAAATCGCCCTTGACCGCGCCAGGACCGAACTTTATGACGCAGTGGAGCAGAAAAAACACGCGCTTCGCACCGGTGAATTGACATTGGGCGTTTTCGCCGATTTTTAGGGACTTGAAAAGCTGGAATTGAAGAATCGTGGCCCCGATAAGCATGTTTTCGACGGCTCAAATATATCCTTTTTTCCCTAAAAACAGCAAAATTTCCTGCGCGGATTCAACCGGGGTCAGGTTCGTGGTATTGATGCGAAGCTCCGGAGATTCAGGCGATTCATAAGGGTCATCCACGCCGGTGAACCCCTTGATCAGCCCGGCCCTGGCCTTGGCGTACATGCCTTTCCTGTCCCGGCGTTCGCATTCCGCAATGGGGGTTGATACATGCACTTCAATAAATCCGCCGTATTGCTCAATGGTCTGCCGAACTTCCCGGCGGGTCCGCTCATACGGGGCAATGGGCGCACAAATGGCGATACCGCGATTTTTGGTGATTTCGCTGGCCACATATCCAATCCGCCGGACATTTATATCCCGGTGCTCCTTGCTGAAAGTAAGCTCGCTCGAGAGGTTATGGCGCACAATATCCCCATCCAGAAGCGTGACCGGCCGGTCCCCGATTTCAAGAAACAGGGAATACAGCACCTTGGCCACCGTGGATTTCCCGGCCCCGGACAACCCGGTCAAAAAAACGGTGAATCCCTGCCGCCGGGGCGGCGGATAGGCTTTTTGAAGTTCTTCCACCACTTCCTTGAATGTCGCCCATTCGGGAATCCGCCGTCCTTGATGAATGCGATTGCGGATATCAGTGCCGGTCATGAAAATCGTCTGGGCGTTTTCAGGCGCTTCGTCAATACTGCGGTATTCATCTTCAAAAGGCAGATACACCAGTTTTTCAAAAGAAACGATTTCGACCTTCAGCTCTTCACTGAAGGATAGCGCGGTATTCCGGGCCCGGTCGCTTTCATAAAACAAACGCCCGTTTAAATCATGCCCCGGACTGGCATGGTCATGCCCCACGATAAAATGGGAACATCCGTAATTCTTGGCAATAATGGCGTCCAGAACTGCATCCCTGGGGCCTGAGAGCCGCATGGCTAAGGGCAACAGGGAAGTAAGATGGGAATTGGGGGGAAAATACCTGAACACGGCCTGATAGCAACGGACCCGGGTATAATGGTCGAAATCACCGGGCCGGGTCATGCCCACTGAAGGCAGCAACAGGAGATTGGCCCTGGCTTGGCGCATGGCCCGCATGGTCATCTCAAACAGAAACCGGTGAAGGGGCTGCCGGGTCTGGAATCCCACAATCCGGTTCCACCCGAGTTTGGCGTATATGGCCCGAAGCTCCGCGGGAGTAAGCCGAAGCTGTTTAAAATCAAAATGGAGCGGCAGGCTGATGACTTCAATATCGCCGCCGATATAGAAGGGGCCGGATTTATGAAACAAATGCCAGACCCCTGGATGATGGATGTCTAAGGTTTCAAAAACCTGAGCCGCTTCCTTTTTCCGGTCCACCTCCCAGATATCCGTCACATGCATGACCGCCAAGAGGAAACCTTCTGGATCCCGCAAGGCCAGCAACTCACCGGTTTTCAGTTTCCGGGCCAGCGCTTCAGGCGCATCCAGGCACACCGGAACCGGCCAGAGCACATCGTTCTTGAGCCGCATCCGGTCCAGCACGGATTCGTAATCCGCCCGCGCCATAAATCCCGACAAAGGTGAAAACCCGCCCACCGCCAGCATTTCCAGATCGCATAACTGACGGTCATTTAAAGCGATATCCGGCAAGTGCAGGGCCATGTCCTTGAGTTCTCTGGCACGGTCGTCGGTAACCAGCAGATTCACCAACCGGCCTCCATGCGCGTTATGGATCGAATCGGTCATAATTTAAATAGCCCTGTTATAATCAGTGGTTGCCGTTAGATACAAAAAACCACGGGTTGAGCAGATTTTCCTTGTTATACAGCATCGGCCCGCCGGTATCGCTCCGGAATACAAGAGCGCCCGCAGCTTCCGCAATGGCATGACCCGCCGCCGTGTCCCATTCATTGGTCGGGCCCAACCGCGGATACACATCGGCTTTGCCTTCCGCGATCTGGCAGATCTTAAGCGAGCTGCCGGCGGAAATAAATTCCACCGTCCCGAGTTCGCTGCGTTTTTTTTCCACATAAGCCATCAGCTCCGGAGTGGCGTGGGACCGGCTGCCGACAATGGTAAAAGGGCGGGCGGCCGCGGTTTTCACCGAGATACGCTCCGATGCATGGATGATTTCATCTAAAGAGCAATTTTTTACCATTTCGATGTCAATGATATGCACGGTATAGGCACCGAAATCCCTGGACGCAAAATACAACTGATGAGACGCCGGCACATAGATCACCCCCAGAACCGGCGCTTGATCGCGAATCAGGGCGATATTCACCGTAAACTCGCCATTCCGTTTGATAAATTCCTTGGTGCCATCCAGCGGATCAACCATCCACAGATACGGCCAGTGTTTCCGTGTCTCATAATCAATGGAACGGCCTTCTTCGCTTAAAACCGGAATCCCGAATTCCGACAAATGGGCAACGATCGTTTCATGGGCTTTTTTATCCGCCAGGGTCAGGGGGGATTTGTCGGATTTTTCCTCGACTCCGAAATCCGGCTGGCGATAGACTTCCATAATGGCATGGCCGGCATCCACGGCGGCAACGATTGCCGGCAACAGGTAGGTTTTGATATTCATGGGCGATTGATTCATTTTAATGGAAATGTTTTGACAGAGGGGTGTAAAGAGCCCTAAATTAAACAACGGCGAAGGTGAAGTCAATACTTAAATACCGGTCTTTCATGGGGTTTACAACGACGCCTGGCTTTATTCCTAAAAATTGTAATGGACGAAACATGAAAGAATCCCATATCCAGAAATTCAACACGGTTTACCAGTCATCCGGCTGCTATTATGGGCAGGAATTGCGGCCCGAATTTACCGCTCATTTTGGGAACCAGGATATTCAGGGGCTGCAAGCTCTTGATCTGGGATGCGGGGAAGGCAGATACGCCCTGTATCTGGCCCGGAAAGGCTGTGAGGTGACGGCCATTGACCGGACGCCCGCTGGGATACAAAAATTACGCGCCCTGGCCCAAAACCATTACTTGCACGTTATTGCAAGCGTCGTCGACATCGCAGACTTCATCTTTCCCGAAAACCGTTTTGATATTATTGTGGCGGCAACGGTTTTGGACCACCTGGGGGAAGATCTGCGGCGGCGCACCATTGCCGGCATGAGGTCCGCCCTGAAACCGGGCGGCATTTTGTATGTCAATGTGTTTACGGTTGACGATCCCGGCTATCTTTTAAAACAAACGGCTGCGGGTGAAAATCCGTTACCCGGAGCTGATTCAGACGTCAGCGATACCGCTTTTTGCATGGAATATTATTTTACGCCCAATGAACTCCGGTCCTGTTTTAACGGGTACACTCTCCTTTATTATTATGAAGGAGTCGAACCCGACCTTTCCCATGGCCGGCCCCATCATCACGGATGGGCATGCCTTCTGGCCCAAAAACCCTAGAAAACGATATTATCGCCGATTTTCCGGAGCGCAGTGGGAAAAAAACCTGAAAAACAACGCCAGATTCCCGAAACCGAAACCATAAGGGCAAAACAAAGCCGCCCCCGTTTGTTCCTGAGGGCGCTTCGTTCCAGGA
>DAIEHU010000065.1 GCA_027353395.1 Desulfobacteraceae bacterium | reverse complement strand
TGAGCATTTCATCGGTGTTGCAGGATAAATGACCGGATTTTTTTATGAGTTCATCCAGTTTTTCTTCCGTGATAATTTTTCTATAGGCCAACCCCTTCCACTTTGGATATTCTGAATCGGGAATACCCGGATGGTTGGAGGCGTCAGGTGCAATCATGATATTTTTACTGGCCATTTTTCAGATTATTAGAAACAGGAATCCGCCTGTCTGCTAAAAGTTCACGTCCAATGCGGATTGAATAACGTTGACCGCTATGGTTTCGATTCCTTCTCTTTTTACGATGATTTGTTTAACCTGCTCGGTAATGGTCTCACTTTTGTCAATAGGGCCTTTAACAGTGACCTTCACCTTTCCTTTTTCAGCGGAAACGGAGGCGCCTGGAAATTCCGTCACCAGTTCCGCCTCCACTTGCGACGCCAAGGCCATATCATCCATCATCCGTTGAGACGCCGCCGTGGTTTTAAAGGAAGGCTGTTCGGCGGCGCTCGCGATCAGTTTAATAGCGTCATCCACTGTCAACTGGCCGATTCGCAGCACCATATCGTAGAGTTTTGAATCCGTCGTGTCGATGCCGTACAGGTAATGGCTCCATTTGCGCCGCTCCTCGTCATCCTTGATCAAAATGCGCCGAGCCGCATCCTCGCTGATTTGATCCCGTTTCATGACAATGGCGATCCGCCTGTCCATATCGGCGATAATCCGGACTTTCAGAACGTGGGGGATATTCTGAAGGAAGAAATGTCCGGCCAGTCCATGATAGATCACGTTGTCTTTCTGCAGATGATGGAACAGGGCCGCACGAACAAAGGCGATATATTTTTCCTTGCCGAAAGTGAATCGATCGAGAATGGTGGGTGAGTCATGAATGGCGTGAACCAGCTTTATTTCCGGCACATGAAACTGTTCGGACGCTTCCAGCAGGATTTCCCGTGAAATGCATTCATAGCCCAATTGCGCAGCCAGTTTTTCGGCCGTTTCTTTTCCATAACTGTAGGAACCTCTTGAAATACTGATAATCGACATAATATTCTCCTTTTAGCGTATTTTTATCTTTATTCGCTGGCCAAACCGCCGTCGGCAACCGGCAGGTATACCGAAAAAGTGGTCCAGCTTCCTTCTTTGCTGTCAACGCCGATGCGTCCGCCGATCTCTTGAATAATCCCATAACTTACGGAAAGCCCCAGTCCGGTGCCTCTTCCGACATCCTTGGTGGTAAAGAACGGGTCAAAGACCCGCTCCAGATTTTTTTTACTGATGCCGCATCCATTGTCCGTAAAATCAACAACAACGAATTTTTCATCGTGCGCTGCGGCATGAATAAGAAAAATGCCGTTTTCCTGCATCGCCTGAATGCCGTTAAGCAGAAGGTTGAGAAACACCTGCTGCAGATTCCGGAAATTCCCTTTTACATAAGGAAGGTTTTCGGAGATATCGGTCTCTGTTTGAATCCCTTTCAGGAGACATTCGTTTTTGACAAGATTCAGGCTGGATTGAATCAGAACACTCGCGTCAATGGATTCCACCCTGGACTGGCCGAGCCGGGTAAAGTCAAGAAGGTTGCGAACTGTGCCGCCGGCGCGGTCAACTTGAACAAAAATCTCTTGCAGCATTTCCAGAATTTCGTCGCGGGTAAAACCATCCAGATTTTCCAGCAGCGCCTCCGTGGTAATGCTGATATTGTTTAATGGGTTATTGAGTTCGTGAGCGATTCCAGATGTCAGGGTTCCCACGGCGGACATTTTTCGCGATTGCACCAGTTGTTTGTGCTTTTCCATTAATTCAAATATCATGCGGTTGATGGCCACCGCCAGATTGGAAAATTCATCTCGGAAGGTGCGTTTGGGATTGATGAGGCTGAAATCTCCGCCGGCGATTCTATTGGTGTATTGAACAAATCGGCCGAGAGGCTGTAAAATCTGGCGCGCCAGTTCCGCCGCGACCCATATCATGACAATGAAATTGATGATGAGCGAAAACGCCGCCGCCAGCATGAACGTATTCGCAGCCTCATGAAATTTGGCGCGTTCCTGATCCATGAGGTCCATCGCGCGGTTCAGCACTTCATGGCCGTAAATGCGCAACTGGCTTTCGATATCCGGATTCTTGCTGCTGGCGGCATTTCCCGGAGTGTCTTGGGCTGCGCTCAGTTCACGCATCAACCTTTCATATTGGCTCAGATCAGATGATAATTTTTTAAAACTGTCGCGTTTTAGCAGGGATTGCATTTCATTGGCCGTATCCTGAAGAATCGTGGCGGCTATTTTAATATTGGAGAGCGCGTCAAAAAGATCGGTCCGGGCATGATAGAGAAAGAAATTTTTTTCATGACGTCTGGCCTGCTCCACCGTAAAGGCGAATTTTGTGGCATGGTCGAAGAAATTCTGTTTTGAATTCATGATTGAAATGTAAAACATGGATGAAACGCCGATGCTGAAAGAGAAAAGAACCGCTATAATAAATGCTATGGTGATGCGGATCCGGATACTGAAAGAAGGCCTTTCCGAAAGCGCTTTTTCCATGGATAAAATTTCATCGACATTTGGAATGTCGCCGATTTGGCGATTGGGGTTCACGGATATGTCCATAGCGCGCAACCCTCCGCCGGTTCCTTTTTATAAGCGCCGCTTTTATCTAATTGACTGGACGCATATAATTTTGTTCCCATTCCCATGTATTCCAGGCCCATCCGGGGCGCGCTATTTGTCAATCGCTTGTTTCCGTTTCATTTCCGCTTTTTCGATCACCTCCTGAATCTCCCCCAGCTTGAAGGGTTTCGCGAGAAAGTCAAACACTCCCTTGCGGAATGATTCCTTGGCGGTTTCCATGGTGGCGAATCCTGTGATAACAATGACTTCTGTCGCCGGGGAATGCTGTTTCACCTCGGTCAGGAACTGCATGCCATCCATCCCCTTCATTTTCAGGTCAGTAATGACAATATCAAACGGATTCTCAAGAAAGCGTTTCAGGGCGGTTTCGCTTTCAAAAAATGTTTCCACCACATATCCTTTTTTTTCCAGTACCGGCTGCAACCGTTTGCACACAATCGGTTCATCGTCCAGAACCAGAATCCGGGTCGATTGATTAGTGCTCATCATAGTTCCCCTCATTTTTATTTGGGTTGAGATTGGAATCGATCAATCGGTGAAAATTTTCCGCATAAAAAGCAATATGCTGATCGCTGAGCATTTGTACATCCAGTTGACGGGAAAAGGCAACCAGAACGCCCAGAAGATAAATTTTTTGCGTCATTCTGGCGGAGGTCAGCTTTTTTATCCGCGCCACCACAAGGTCGCCCTGGACTTCAACGCGGAAATCATTTTTGGAGAGCACCTCGGCAAGAAATTGCGCACGGCGGGAACGTTTTGCCGGATCCGTGACGCCGCCCATAAACCGGAAATAAACATAGTTGTCGTTGGAATTGTCGGTAATATAGGCGTCAATCATGTTGAAATGGTATCCCAGCCGCAGACTGATATGGGCGAACGGTTTTGAGATGACGGCAAGGTTCTGGCCGATCTCTTTCGGCGTGGCCATGCCGGCGGAAAATGTGCGGGTCATGCTGGACATGAAACTGCCCAGATCCACAGACATGGGCTCGTTACTCCAGGCCCCGGGCATCACCAGCCCCTCCAGAAACGCCCGCATGGGAATGGAAGCGATCTGTTCCGGCAGAATAGCGGCGGATTTGACATCCGGCGCAAGGCCGTCCGCGATGTCGATCAGCACCAGATCCAGCGGGACGGATAGTTTCAGCTTTCCGGAAACCGTATTGGGATCATGGTGATGGTAATACTGCTGGTTGATGAGCTCTTCCACGGCCTTTTCATGCACAAACCGCGTGATGTCATGAATGGTGCGGCAACCCGAGGGAACGAAATTGGTCGCTGACGGGTCTATCAGGTTGAGGGGCGCGATTTTTTTCAGGATACGGCGCAGGAGCCGGTATTCGAATGCCTCTTCAATGGGATTTTCGGTCAGGTGATAATTGCGAAGTTCCCTGATCATGCCATCATATACGATATTTTCTTCCGCATCCAGGGTGATTTCCTGACCGGATTTTAAAACCTGAGTGGCGATTTCCGTATTGACAATGGTCGGCACCCGGAATTCCCTTGCAATGGTCGCCATATGGCCGGTTTCTGAGCCCACATCCGTTATAATCCCCGCCACTTTCCGGATGGCTTTGGCGAACCGCGGCGAAGTGAATTTGGCCACCAGGATGGCGCCAGGCGGGAATTCATCCAGGTCTTCATCCCGGTGAATCATAAAGACCTTGCCAATGGCGATGCCTCCCTGAGCGATGAATCCTTTTTTGCTGAACAGCACCGGCGCGGTTTCCAGGATGGCGGGCAGTTTTTTGACCATCTGCGATCGATCCATCTTAATATTCAAGGGCCGGGCCTGTAAAATAACCAGGTTTTCATTCTGGTCAAATGCAAACTCGATATCCGATGGTTTTTTGAAATGCCTTTCGATCATGAGTCCGGATTGCGCCAGAAGTTGAAGCTGTTTCGGGGTGAGGCTGGCGATTGACCGGTCTTCTTCGGGCACCGGGGATAATTCGGTGCCGCCTTCGGCCCGGGGAGTGAGTTTTTCTTTTTTATGGGCGATGCTCACGATGGCCTGTTCATGAGGGAACTGGCGGTTTACCCGGTACTGGTCAGCAGCCATCCGCCCGTCAACAATGGGCGCGCCCAGGCCCCACAGGGATGTTATCAACATCACATCCCGCTCAGGGGCCTGAGGATCAAATGTGTACAATACGCCGCTTACCCTGGGAGATATCATGCATTGACAGCCAACGGCCATGACGACCTCACTCTCTGAAAATCCCTTGTGCCGCCGGTATTCCATTGCCGATGGGTCATACGCGCTTGCCAGGACGTCTTTATAGGCCCTGGTGAGGTTTTCCACAGGTGTGTTTAAAATGCTTAAATATTGCCCGGCAAAACTGTGCCCGCTGTCTTCTCCCCAGGCGCTGCTGCGGATCGCCAAAAACAGCTTGGTCTCTCCGGTTTTCCGGGAAAGGCGGTCAACGGCATGAAAGATGGCTTTTTTGAGCGATCCGGGCAGATCGCCGCCGCTGATCAGCGCCTGTATCTCTTGAGAGGCCTGCTCTGAAGGGATTTCTTCATTTTGCCATGCCCTTGTGATGGCGGCGACTTTTTCCCAGAGGTGATTACCGGACATATAGGCGTCAAACGCCTGGGAAGTGATGGCGAATCCTTCCGGGACCGTCAGCCCGAGCATGTTCCGGATTTCGCCCAGATTGGCGTTTTTGGCGCCCGCGACATTTTCGAGATCTCGTGTGATCCTGGAATAGGGCATCACCGCGTCCGTTTTCGGGATCACGGGACGCCCCGCCAGTTCTTCCTTGATCGCGTCACTGATGGTTTGAAACGTATCAAACAGGCTCAGGTATTTCTGAGGCGCCAAGGTATTCAGGCTCACGATCAGTTCATGGGTCAGGAGCGCGGCTTCCGCGCATTCGGACTGGATATACTGATTGTCGAACACGTAATCGCCGCCCAATTTGTCGCCCATCCCGGCAATCAAGGCCAATATCCGGTTGTTCAAGGTCAAGGTCTTTTGAAACGTTTCAAAAACCAGAGCGAACGATACTGGTTGCTCCGTCTGCTTCCGGAAACCCATGCGGGCCGCGGCAATGCTCAGTAACCGGGAGTTTTTGAAAAATCGTTTCATGGTTTTTGAGGGTTAATGCCCTCCGCCCCCCTTGAAAATTATTCCGGTCAGCAACCCCGCAATCAGCGCGATCAATGTCGCCAGAATACCGTAAATCAAGCCGTGGTCAAAAGCAAGGGCGCTCATCATGGCGGGAAGCCCGGTTTCTTTGATTTTGAGCTGATTCGTATTGACTTCCATCAACTGGCCGTTCTTCATGACAAAGGTGGTGACTGAAAAGAGGCCCTGGGGCATGGATGCCGGAATGGTCATGGCGCATGTGAATGATTTCATCTGATTCTGGCCGTCTTTATAGGAAATCGCATTTTCAGAGAGGCTGTAAAGGCCTTCTTTGGATTTCAGCTTGATGAATTCCTTGAACTGGAAATCCTTGTCCTCATTTGCGGGAGAGAGAACAACCTTGTTTTTCAGCGCTTCAAAGCCGATCCCAAGGCTTTGCCGCAGGGGGTCCTGGGACAGATTGGATTCGGTGATGGCGGCGGGCAGGTAGATCATGTATGCCTTGGGAACGTTTTCAAAGGTGATCGTTCCCGTGTTCATCCATAATATCCCGAATACCCGGCCTTTTTTCAGGAGATGAGTATCCTGCGTCTGCCCGGTCAACTGGATCACGGCCTCCGCATCCGCGGGGATGTCCCCGGAAACAGTCACCTCCGCACCATTATACGTGGCGTTGATATTGATAAGGTTGGGTTCCAGATGGATGTCCGCTGCCTGAGCCTTTGATGGGGGGACAGGCAGAAGCAGCAGAACAGCAAGAGCCGCTGTGGCAATGATGTGCATATGTCGTTTAAACACTTTTAGTGCCCTCCTTTATAACCCAGCAGAATACCCGGGGGAAGCAAAAGGCTGAACAGCATTTTGACCATCACCAGCAGCACCAGGATGGCCAGCAGAATCTTCAACTGATCGCCTGCCAGTTTTTTACTGATTTTCGCGCCGAACTGGGCCCCGAGGGTTGACCCCAGAAGTAAAATCAGGGCCAGGATAAAATCCACCGTATGGTTGCTGGACGCCTGCATAATGGTGACATTGACGCAGGTGAACAAAATCTGGAACAGGCTGGTGCCCACCACCACGTGCATGGGCATGCGCAGGAGGTAGACCATTACCGGAACCATGATAAACCCGCCGCCCACGCCCATGATCGCCGCCAGCATACCCACAAACGTGCCCAGTATCAGGGGCAGCAACATCGACAGTTCAATGCCGGATTTTTCAAACCGGGTCTGAAGGGGCAGTTTTTTCATCAACTGTGCATAACGGGATTCTTTTTTTACGACCGGGGTGGTTTCATGAACTCTTTTTTTCAGCCCCTGGAGGCTCTCAATAAACATATAACCGCCCACGAAACCCAGCATCAGCACGTATGTGACGGTGATTAAAAAATCGGCGTTGCCTGTTGTTTTCAGGATTTTGATGATCTGAACCCCGCCGGTGCCTCCCAGAATGCCGCCGACGAGCAAAATGATGCCCATTTTAAAATCAACATTTCCGAGACGATAGTGGGCGAGGGTGCCGGAAGCGGAAGCCGCGACAATCTGGTTGGAATCAGACGCCGCCGCTACCGTGGGCGGGATGCCCAGCATCATGAGCAGGGGCGTCATTAAAAACCCACCGCCCACGCCGAAAATTCCGGATAAGAGACCGACAAATCCCCCGAGGATAAAGATCAGCAGGACGTTCACGCTGTTTCCTGCTATCGGTAAATAGAGGTGCCACATGATCTACTCCTTTTTTATATTATTTAACATCTTTCTGATGAACCACTTCAATCCGGCAATGGGTACGCAGTTTGATTTCACCCAGAAGCTCCGGGAGCTTTTCCGACGCCTCTTTCCGGTCGGGGGATGGGAAATCCACCACCAGCAGGGTAATCCCTTTTTCTTTTATAAATTTAATAATCTCTTCCTTATAGGAGCCATAAGCCAGGTAATAATCAATGGAAATGCCTTCGGAACGTCCGTCCGTGATCAGCTTTTCAAGGCGGCGTTTGATGGCGGTTTCGTCTTTTTCGGATGTCTCCTCTCCGGCGGACGGCGATGGGGATAATGTCTGGGGCGCGGTATCCGACACCAGTAGAACCGCTATTTTAATATCCATGCGTTTGGCCAGGTTCAGCGCATAAACGACTGACCACAGACCTGTCATTTTTGCGTCAATGCCTACCAGAAGTTTTACCATATCCTTAATTCTCCATTGTGCGAACGCCGCTCTGTTTCATTTATATTGGAACATAGCAATTTCAATGCCAGATATCTGGCGGTTACCTCTTTATGGTGAAACGCGTTTGTGAAATCTGCTGAAAATATCATTATTCCGGTAAGATGAAAAAGTTTTGCCTTTTGGGCTGGCAGGGCGTCAGGATACGGACGGCGTCAGTGCGGGGATAAATTTGTTTCAAACTGGAATTTATTCCAATTCCAAATCAAAGATGATATCAAGGCGGCGAGGATTGAGGCGACGAAGGCGTACACTTAGTACGTTGAGGAGCCGAAGACGAGCCAACGAAGATAGCGCTATGATTTGGGATTGGAATTATATGACGGACGGTTAAAATCAGGGCGAAGGTCGGTCTTCATGCGAGCGGAAAGGAAGTGTGGCGCGGGGGGGCATCGGTTTCAAATTGAAACCAAAAATAAAGGAAATGGATTGAACAGGCCAAAATACTTTAAATATGAATAGTTATGTAATTATTTAGCTGTTTCAATATGAAAAATAGCTAGTCATCCGGCGTGGTTTCCGGTTTTTTCACCAGGCCGAATCTTTTCATCCGCCGCCATAACGTGGTTCTTGGAATGTTCAGGATGCTGCTTGTCAGGCTGGTATTATATGCAGTGATATTAAGCACTTTTTCAATATGCTGCTTTTCCGTGTCTTCCAGGGACAGAAGCCCTTCCCCTTCAAGGATGGAAAATTCGAGTTTCTGAAGATCCGACGGCAAATCACTGACCCGGATACTTTCGCCTTCGGCAAGGGCCACGGCGCGTTGAATGATGTTTTCCAGTTCCCGCACATTGCCGGGAAAGTTGTAATTCATGAGAATACCCATGGCTTGGGAAGATATCCGTTTGGTTTTTTTACTGAAAGCAGCATTAAACTTTTCCATGAAGTGGGCCGTGAGCAAGGGGATATCATCCCGCCTTTCCGACAGCTTGGGTAGATTGATGGCCACCACATTGAGCCGGTAAAACAGGTCTTCCCGGAACTCGCCCCTTTCAATGGCTTTTTTCAGGTCTCGATTGGTTGCGGCGATAATCCTTACCTGAAGATCAATAGGCTGGATGCCGCCCACCCTCAGGATGCGCTTTTCCTGAATGACATGCAGCAGCTTCACCTGCATGGCCAGCGGCATTTCCCCGATTTCGTCCAGAAATACCGAGCCGCCGTTGGCGGATTCCAGAAGTCCGATTTTTGTCGCCGCCGCTCCGGTAAAAGCGCCTTTTTCATATCCGAACAGTTCGCTGCAGATCAGTTCTTCCGTAAAGCCGCCGCAGTTAAACGACACAAACGGGAAATTTTTTCTGGGGCTTTCGGCATGAATGGCCCGCGCGGCCATTTCCTTGCCCGTGCCGGTCTCGGCTTGCAGCAGGATGTTGCAGTCCACGGCCGCGACTTTTCTAATCAGATCAAACACGTTTTGCATGGCCGGACTGGCGCCGATGAACCCGCTCATGAAATCGACGCCGGAGAGGGCTTTGCGGAGATTTTTATTTTCCCGCCGGAGCAGGATTTTGTCTCTTGCGCCCGCGGCAAGGGAACGTACTTCCGGCAGTCTGAAGGGCTTGGTGATAAAATGGTATGCGCCCTGCTTGATGGCCTGGACGGCGGATTCAATCGTGCCGTGACCGGTGATGATGATCGCTTCCGTATCCGCATGGGTGGTTTTGACGCGGGTGAGGATATCAATGCCGTCCATGTCGGGCAGGTTGAGATCAATGAGAACAATATCAAATGGATGCTGGTCCATCCGGGTCAGGAAGGGCGCGCCAGCTTGAAAGCTTTCAACATCAAAATTGTCCGCCGAAAGGACGCGGGTCAGCTCCCGGCAAACGGTTGATTCATCGTCTATGATTGCCAGCCGCATTTTCATATAGGGGGTTGTCTCGCCGGATGAAACGTTATGGTGGAATCTCAGGTTGTGGTGGATTTAATTGTTTATTATGAGGTTGTCAAGCCGTAAAAACCATGCGCCTCATGTTCAGTCCTGCATATTCAGGGCCTCACCGCTGGGAATGCCCAGTTCCCTGGCCCGCAGCACCCGGCGCAGGAGCTTGCCGCTCCGGGTTTTGGGGAGTTTGTCCAAAAAAACAAGTTCGTTGACGATAATGTCCGGGGCCAGATTGCCTTTGAGGAATGTTTTGATTTCGTAATTGAGGCGGGAGGACTGGATATATCCTTTTTTCAGGGTGACGAACGCTTTCAGAAAAGAAACGCCCTTGCCGGGTTCGCTGCCTTTGGAGATTACCGCCGCTTCGCATACAGCGGGATGCACGCACAGCACCTGTTCAATTTCAAACGGGCCGATAACCTTGTCGCCCCCGGCTTTTAAAAGGTCGTCGTTCCTTCCCTGGTGGTAAAAATATCCTTCTTCGTCTTCCACGGCGATGTCGCCGGTGATAAACCAGCCTTGGCCGGTGAAATAGCGCCGAAACCGTTCAGTGTCCTGCCACAGGCCGCTGGTCAAGCCCGGCCAGGGGGTTTTCAGGGCCAG
>DAIEHU010000064.1 GCA_027353395.1 Desulfobacteraceae bacterium | reverse complement strand
CGAGGCGGCGCTCGCCGGCATGAAAGCCAGGGGCCTCCCGCTCATCGACGAGCAACCGCGGATCGGCGCAGGCGGTTCAAAGATAGCGTTCGTGCATCCCAAGGGTGGCCGCGGAGTCCTCATCGAACTCAGGCAGGCCCTTCTTCGCCCTGACAGCGGGAAACTATTTCAACCCATCAATTGGACCATCCACAATGGTGAGCATTGGGCGCTTGTCGGCCCGACCGGTTCGGGGAAATCGCTTCTTGTTGATACCATTCTAAAAAAAAATCCCCTGACCGGCGGCCGGATTCTGTACCATTTTGATCCGATCCCCGGCGCGGGAGAACCGGGACGCCCGTTTTTTAATCGAAACGATATCATCCACGTCGCCACATCCGGCGCAGGACTCGCGCGGGACCAATCTTCCGGCTTCCATCAGGCCAGATGGCACAGCATGATGGAACTGGAAAGCCCCGTGGTTGCCGATTATCTTTGTCCGGAAACCATTCACCGCATATCGCCATTTGAAGTCATCGACGCGGCTGTTCCTCATTTGCCGGAATTTCCGGAAATGGACCCGGTTATTTCCCTGATGGACATCCGGCATCTTTTGACGCGGCGCGTTCAGCACCTGTCCCACGGAGAACTCCGGAAAGTCATGATCGCCCGCGCCCTGATTCAGCGCCCGAAACTTTTGATTCTGGATGATCCCTTCGCCGGGCTGGACACCCGGTCTCGAAAAATGTTCCGCCGCACGCTTGAAAATCTTCTGGCATCCGGGGGGATACATATTTTGCTGGTCACCGCAAGAACGGAAGACATCCCCGGCGGCGTCACCCATATCCTTCGCATGGATGACGTCCGGCTTCCGGCGCAAAACCGGAAAAGCCGTCTGGTTGCTTCAACAGGCAACCAGACCGGAGCTGACGAAAACGCGTTGCCGGAGCCGCGGCCCGAATTTTTTGATCCGCCGCCCTGCAATCTCCCCGAAGGGTCTGACGCGCCGGTGATCATTGACATCAAAAACACTTGCGTGGTCTATAACGGCGTCACCATACTGGATCACATCCACTGGCAGGTGCGCCAGGGGGAACGGTGGGCCATTCTCGGGCCGAACGGGGCCGGGAAATCCACCCTGCTGAGCCTGATTCTTGCCGACAATCCCCAGGCTTACGCAAATGACATCACCCTGTTCGGCAGAAAACGCGGCACCGGCGAATCCATCTGGGAAATCAAACGCCCGGTGGGATGGATGTCGCCGGAGCTTCAGATTTATTATAAAAAGGATGCCACCTGCCTGGATGTGGTGTGCTCCGGATTTTTCGATTCCATCGGCCTGTATATCGCCTGCCGCCCCCGGCAAATTGAAATTGCACGGGGATGGATGGATGTCCTGGGCATTACGGATATCGAAAATCATCTTTTTGCACAGATATCCGAAGGCCGCCAGCGCATCGCACTGCTGGCCAGGGCGCTGGTGAAATCCCCAAGACTCCTGGTTCTGGATGAACCCTGTCAGGGACTCGACCGGAGCACCCGGGAAAGAACCATCCGCCTCATTGGCCAGGTTTGCCGCAGGATGAACGCCGCCCTTTTATATGTGACCCATGACACGGATGAATTGCCCGGCGTCATCACCCATATACTGGCCCTGGATGCCGGAAAAATAGCCGGTTGCGGCCTGCGTAAAGCGGGTCCAGCCAGGGAATGACCGTTGACGATCTTCCGCGATAGAATGCTCTTTTTAAACGGATCTGTTTATGGAAATTAAAAAAAGACTTTATCTTATCCTGGCGTCCATTTTCCTGATTGTCGTTATAGGAAGCCTGGGGTATTACCTGCTCTTTAACGGTCATGAAAAGCTTATTGACTGTATCTTCATGACCGTCATCTCGCTGACGACCGTCGGTTACGGTGAAGTGATCGCCGTCACGGGCAATCCCCCCGCGCAAATTTTCACCATGGTGCTGATCACTTTTGGCATGGGCGTTATTCTGTATGGTATCAGCACGTTGACCGCTATTTTAATCGAAGGCGAACTAACGGATATTTTAAGGAAACGGAAAATGCAAAAAGCCATCGAAAAACTTTCCAATCATTATATTTTGTGCGGCGGCGGGGAAACGGGACGGCCACTTTTATGCGAGCTGGCCAAAAGCCGGGAACTGATCGTGCTGATTGAATCTGACAAGAACCATATCGACCTCAGCCTGGAACTTGTTCCAGGTCTTTTGTATATCGAAGGAGACGCCACGGATGATCAGAATCTGATCAAGGCGGGCATCAAGGACGCCGCAGGGATCATCATAGCCATTCCCTGGGACAGGGACAACCTTTACATTACCATGAGCGCCCGGATGCTGAACCCATCCATCCGCATCGTCACCCGCATGACCGACCCGAAAATTGAACCCAAGTTCCGGAAAGCCGGCGCGGACAGCGTGGTTTCACCCAACTTTATCGGCGCGCTGCGCATGGCGTCTGAAATGATCCGGCCGGCGGCGGTTGATTTTCTCGATCAGATGCTCCGCAGCGGAGAAGGAAATCTACGAATCCATGAACTCACCATCCGCCCGCATTCCCCTCTGGCCGGGAAAACGATTTCGGAATCCGGTTTAAAAAACAAGTTTGATCTGCTGGTTCTCGGCGCAAAGGATGCGGACGGGAATATCAGATTCAACCCGGAGCCTTCTCTCGCCATGGAGCCGAACATGACATTCATTATCATGGGGGACATCCGGAATATCAAAAAAGTCCGGGACATTTCAATGGTAAAACCGGGCTGAATCGAATTATTCCATTGCGAATTGGGATTACGCCTTTCCGTCCAGCACTTTACGGACAGTGGTGGCGAGTTTCTGGAATGTCATGGGTTTGAAAATAAAGGCCTTTAAGCCCATGGATTTGGCCGCCGTCTCATCGATTTTCGGATTGTAACCCGTACAGAGAATCACCAGAAGGTCCGAACGGATGGTGATCATTTTTCTGGCCAATTCATCTCCGTTCATGTCCGGCATGGTCATATCGGAAATCACTAGATCAAACCGGCCAGGCGCCGATTGAAACAGATCCCATGCGTCACTGCTTTTCGCGCACGTTTCCACCGAATATCCCAGATATTCCAGCATTTCCCTGCCGGTTTCAAGGATGCTGTCCTCGTCATCCACCAGCAGAATCCGTTCATTGCCCACCGGCAGCAGGGGCTCTTCCTGGGGCGTTGTTTCGCTTTCCCTGGTGGTTTCATCCATATCCATCACCGGCAGATAAATATGAAAATCAGCGCCCTGGCCCGGTTCGCTCGAAAGCAGGACCGCGCCGCCGTGTTTTTTGACGATGCTTTGCACCACCGCCAGACCCAGCCCGGTGCCCACGCCCTGATCTTTGGTGGTATAATATGGATCAAAAATCCGTTTTTTGTCTTCCGGGGTAATCCCCTGCCCGGTATCGCTGACAGTCAGTTTCACATATTTGCCCGGTTGCAGCGCCAACTCTTTTCGCCCGTCATCCGCATATATTTCTTCTTCAAGGCGGACCGTCAGTATGCCGCCCCGTTCTTTCATGGATTGACCGGCGTTGGTGACAAGATTCATAATCACCTGGTGCATCTGCACCGGGTCCGCTTCCACCAGACCGGTATTTTCCCGGATTTCTTCGTAAATTTTGATGGATGACGGCAGCGTGACCTTCAGCATTCCCATGGCGTCCCGGATAATCATCCCCATATCCAGGGGTTTTCGCTTTTGTTCCGCCTGCCGGCTGATGGACAGGATCTGCCGGACCAGGTCTTTGGCCCGGGTTCCCGCTTTAAAGACTTCTTCCAGATATTGAAATACCTTGCCGTCCGGTTCCGTATAAATTTTCGCCAATTCAATATATCCGAGAATCGCTGACAGAATATTGTTGAAATCATGAGCGATGCCTCCCGCCAGCGTACCGATGGCCTCCATTTTCTGGGACTGAATCAGTTGCGATTCCAGTTGCCGCTGGGTGGTGATGTCATGAAAAACATTCAAGGTATAAAAATTGTCCCTGATCTGGATAAGCTTGGCATACAACTGGACTTGAATGGACTGATGATTTTTGGTTTTACAGGTGATCTCGAATCCCGCGATCTCACCTTTTTCGATTAATAGGTCCATGTACCGCTGGCGGTCATCCACCGGGAAACCCAGGTCCAGTATGTTTTTACCGATAATGTCATGACGCGAGTACTGCATTTTCTCGCAGAATTTCTGATTGACGTCCAGAACCGTGCCGTTTAAATCCGTAACCGATATGGGTTGCGGCGAAAGGTTGAAAAGATGCCGGAACTTGATTTCGCTTTCCCTGAGCGCGCCTTCCACTTTTTTCTGTTCCGACAAATCCGTGGCCACGCCGATGAATCCGATAGCCCTTCCGTTATCGTCTTTTTGCAGGGTGGACGTCATATAGGTGGAAAACAGACTGCCGTCCGCACGCCGGTGGCCGACCTCTCCCCTGTGATACCCGTTGCGCAGCACTTTTTTATTGAACGGGATGACTTCGTTCTCATTCTGCGATTCACTGTGAAACATGCTCAAAGGTTTGCCGATAATGGTCTGGAGCGCGCATCCATGCATGTCCGCCCAGGCCTGATTGGCATAGGTAATGACGCCGTTTAAATCCGCGGTGGCCACGCCTTCACCGATCTGGCCGATAATATTGATAAAACGGCTTAAGCGCCCTTCGGCATGTTTCTGTTTGGCGATCTTGCGGATCACCATCAGCAGAAGCGGGTTTTCACCCGGAAATACGATTGCCTGAATATGGAGTTCCACCGGAAATTTGTTCCCGGAAGCGTCCCGTGTTTCCCATTCACACACCTGCGGCTGCCCGTTAAGGGCGGCGGTTAATCTGGATTGGCCCTCAGCCAGGGAATATGGCGGGTCGCCCGAAAATAGAACCCCTGTATTCAAGTGATGAATTTCTTCAGGAGAATAACCAAAAAGATCACATACGGCGGGATTGGAATCAATCATCTGCCCATTTTCAGGGCTATACAGCAACATGGCCTCAGGAACCGCTTCAAATATCCGTCTGAGACGGCTTTCCTGCCGCCGGCTGGCTGTTGCCGCATGCCGGAACTGGTTTTCGAGTTTCCGGTTCCGGGCAAGCGTCAACACCAGCAAAACCATGCAGATGACCAATAAACCAATGAGTAATAAAATCGTCACAATGCCGCCATGTTATGAGAGATAGGCGAGGATAATCTTCAACACTCTCCGGATGGGTTCCGCGGCTCCCCAAAGCAACTGATCGCCAACCGTAAACAGGGTGATATATTCAGGGCCGATGTTGAGTTTCCGGATTCGTCCCACGGGCACGTTCAGGGTGCCGGTAACCGCCGCGGGGGTCAAGTGCTTGATGGTGTCTTCCTTGGTGTTGGGGATCACCCGAACCCAGTCATTGGCGGAAGCGATGAGGGATTCGATCTCCGGAACCGGCAGGTCTTTTTTCAGCTTGATGGTCAGCGCCTGGCTATGGCATCGCATGGCGCCGATGCGGACGCAGATGCCGTCAATGGGAATGGGGGACGCGGTCTGAAGAATTTTATTGGTTTCCGCAAAACCTTTCCATTCCTCCCTGCTTTGTCCGGACGGCAGGGCCGTGTCGATCCAGGGTATGGCGCTGCCGGCAAGGGGAACCCCGAAATAATCCACTGGAAACGCAGGGCTTCGCATGGTCTGGATGACGTTGCGGTCCAGGTCCAGAATGGATGACGCGGGATCAGATAAAAATGCTTCCCCCGCCTTGCTGATGACGCCCATCTGCTTGACCAGTTCCCGCATATTGTTGGCGCCGGCCCCCGATGACGCCTGGTAAGTCATGGACGTGATCCATTCCACATGTCCTTTGGCGAACAGGCCGCCGACCGCCATGAGCATCAGGCTGACGGTGCAGTTGCCGCCGATATAATTTTTAACGCCCCCATTTAGTCCCTTGTCAATGACATGGCGATTGACCGGATCCAGGACGATGATGCTGTCATCTTCCATACGCAGGGAAGACGCCGCATCCACCCAGTATCCTTTCCAGCCGGCGGAACGGAGGGCCGGATATACTTTCTTGGTGTAATCACCGCCCTGGCAGGTCACGATGATGTCCATACCGGAAAGGGTTTTGATATCAAACGCGTCTTGAAGCGGCGGGATATCCATTCCGACATCCGGACCGCTTTGACCGATTTGCGAAGTTGAGGCGAACATCGGTTCAAACCCGTGAAAATCATCTTCTTCCTTCATCCGGTCCATCAGCACGGAACCAACCATGCCGCGCCACCCGATAAATCCCACTTTCAACATTGCCGAGCCCCTTTCAAAGTTCTTGATTTATTATTTCCATCCATGCACAATAGCCGCCATCCATCAAGGGTCCGCCAGCTATTGAAAGAATTGTAAATAAAGACAACCGAACTATCCAGATTGATCGCTGGAAACTTTTTTTAGTTATAAAGATTCCCATTTCTTTGTCAATAACAACATCATGGATTATATATTCGCAAATCATGCCCTGCGCCGGCCCGCGTTTCTTACAAAAAAGCCCTTCATTTTCATATCCCCAAACCTTCAAATGCAATGAGCCTTATCATCAATGCCGATTTATGAATACAGCGCCCTGAACGCCAAGGGCAAGGCAGTTACGGACATCATCAACGCCGAAAGCGTGAACGCCGCCCGCCAGAAACTCCGGAGCGCCAATATCTATCCCACGGCCATCCGGGAGGTTTACGACAGGGAAGCCAAAAAATCCGCCGGCCTGTCGGTCCTCTCCAAATTCGTTTCCGCCAAGGTCAAGCAAACGGAACTGGCCATGATGACCCGGCAACTGGCCACCCTCATCAGCGCCGGGTTTCCGCTGGTGTCGGCGATTTATACCCTGGTGCCGCAAACCACCTCCCGCATTTTCAAGCAAACCCTCTCCCAGATCAAGGACGCCATTGAGGAAGGCAGCAGTTTCGCGGACGCCTTGTCCGCATATCCGGACACATTTTCCGATATGTACGTCAATATGGTCCGATCCGGCGAATCTTCCGGAACCCTGGAACTGGTTCTGGAACGGTTGGCGGATATCCTAGAAAAACAGCAGAAATTGACCAACAGCATCCGTTCCGCCCTCACCTACCCCATACTGATGCTTTGTCTCGGCATTCTGGTGCTTTATTTTCTGCTGGCCTATGTCGTGCCGAGAATTACGGCCATTTTTTCCGATATGGGGCAGACGCTGCCGGCCCCCACACGGTTTCTAATCGCCGTCAGCGAACTGTTCAAATCCGGATGGTGGCTGATACTGATCGTTGCTTTCGGCATTTATTTCGGAATGAACCGGCTCAAAAAATCGGAAAAAGGAAGGCTCTGGTATGACAAAACCAAACTATCCCTGCCGGGCATCGGCATCCTGACCACCAAACTGGCGGTGGCACGCTTCGCCAGAACCCTGGGTACGCTTCTCGAAAACGGCGTATCACTGCTCCAGGCATTGCGGATTGTTAAAAACATCGTCGGCAACCGGGTCATTGCCGATACCATTGAGACCGCCGCCGGAGAAGTGGAAAAAGGCAGCGGGCTCGGCAAATCACTGGATGCGTCAAAAATTTTTCCGCACATTTCCATCCAGATGATTCAGGTGGGCGAGCAGAGCGGCGCGCTTGAGACCATGCTCAGCAAAATGGCCGATATTTATGAAAATGATGTGGAATCAACGGTGGTGGGGCTGAGCGCTTTACTGGAGCCGGTGATCATTCTGTTCATGGGCGCGATTGTCATGTTTATCGTGCTGTCGATTATGCTGCCAATATTTGAAATGAACCAGTTGATCAAGTAAAGAAAAGAGTTTGGGCTGTAGGCTGAAAGGCAAACGGGAGCGGGCGGAATGGGCTGTTTTTAAAGAAAGATTTATTCCCATACGTATTGATTAAAACCGGACCGTCATCCCCAAAAACACCTGTTTTTGAGAGAAACCTGCCGAAACATCGACGCCCCTTTTCTTTTTGAGTTCCTGCACAAATTCGCTCTTTCGGGCCTGATTGAATTTATACGCGCTGCTGATGCCGCCATACATGCTCCCGCTGTAAAACCCCAACCCCACAAGAGACATCATCCCGCCCAGAGCATACAAGTCCTGATCAAAGCTTTCCACCGCCCCATAAATAAATGCGCTGGTGAAGAAAAAAGCGGTTAGGGCGTCCTGCGTTCTCCCGCAATACAGGTACCCGCCGCCCGGAATCAGGGACAGGACGCCTGCCGCCATCGGGCTCTTTTGAGGTATGGCCGCCTGCCCTTTCAACTGCGCATCCAGGGTATCCATATCCAGACCCGCCCGCCCGGAAAGGCTGATCCGGCCAAATGCGTCTCTGGCCTGCTGAAAATCACCGGACTCCAGATACAGCCAGCCGATCTGATGCCAGGCCTTATCCGCCAAGGCATGATCCGTCACTGTCTTGCCGCTGGACAGACGGATCAGGTAGGTTAAATTGCCTATCGCCGCCCGGTAATCGCCAGTGTGCCGATAGCACCGGCTGATCATCCATGCGCTTTCAACGCCAGTGGCTGACAATCCCTGCCGGTCAAAGATGGCGGTGAACTGATTTAACGCGGCGGCGTAATCTTTGAGATAAAAGAACGACATGCCGATATTGAAACGGGCATGGGGTGTCCGTTCATCATCCGGGAAAAAATAGATAAACCGTTTGTATTCCGCCGCCGCCGCCCCGTAGTCATGACCGGCGAAGCAGTCATCCGCGTACCGTATCTGGGTGTCCGAGTTGAGCAGGACATCCCCCTGACCTGCAAAAACAGCGGATACCGGCATCAGGAACAATATCAACAATGGCGTCAAAAACAAATTGCGAAGATGCGAAAAAACAACAGGCACCCGGACTTGGGGGGGGCTTGAACCGGCTGAAGGCTGAGGGTTGAAGGCTGAAGGAAAAAACGGCAATTGGATTGTTTACCTTTCTCAAATCAGGTCTGTTACCCGATTCATAAACCCTTATCAGGTCTGGGTCACGCGCAACACTTCTTCAATGGTGGTGGTCCCTTCCAGCACTTTTTGAATGCCGTCGTCATAAAGAGTGGTCATACCCTGACGCACGGCTTCTTTCTTGATCTGATGGGAATCGTGGGATTTCAGAATCATGCTTTGAAGCGACTCGTTCAACACCATAATTTCATAAATGCCGATTCTGCCCTTGTAACCGCTGCCGAAGCATCGGGGACATCCCTTGGCGCGATAAAATGTCACTGGACCGTCAGCGCCGCCATTGTTGATATTTCCTATTTGCTGCAATGTTTCCGGGTCCGGATGATAGGGTTCCTTGCACTCTCCGCACAATACCCTCACAAGCCGCTGGGCGATGACGGCGATGACGGAGGAAGAAATCAGAAACGGCTCCACGCCGATATCCACAAGGCGGGTGATGGCGCTGGCGGAATCATTGGTGTGAAGGGTGGAAAACACCAGATGACCGGTCAGCGCGGATTGGACGCCGATATCCGCTGTTTCCTGGTCACGCATTTCACCGATAAGAATCACATCCGGGTCTTGCCTGACGATGCTTCGAAGCCCTCGGGAAAAGGTGAGATCAATTTTGGAATTGACCTGGATCTGGCCGATGCCCTTGAGCTGATATTCCACCGGGTCTTCAATGGTGATGATATTGATGTCCGGCGAATTGATCTTGGACAAAATGGCATACAGGGTGGTTGTTTTCCCGCTGCCGGTGGGGCCGGTGACCAGAATAATACCGTGGGACATATGAATCAGGTGCTCGATCTGATGGAGTTTTTCATCCTTCAGCCCCAGATCCGGAAGCCGGAGCAACGTGCTCGACTTGTTCAATAATCTGAGAACAATGCGTTCTCCGTAGGTAATGGGGATGGTTGACACGCGGATGTCAACGCTCTGATCCCCGATCTTGACGTCAAACCGTCCGTCCTGTGGCAGACGTTTTTCGGCGATATTCATCTTGGACATGACCTTGATTCTGGAGAGCAGGGCCGACTGCATCCATTTGGGCGGGGTCAGGAGGTCATACAAAATCCCGTCCACCCGATAACGGACTTTAAAACTGTTCTGGTAGGGTTCGATATGGATATCGGAGGCCCCGCTTTTGACCGACTGGGAGATGATATGGTTGACCAGTTTGATGATGGGGGCGTCGCTGGTGTCATCCAGCAGATCCGCGGTTTCCTCGATCTCGCTGATGATATCAGAGCCGTCGCCTTCCATGTCCGCGACCAGTTGCTGGGCCGTGTCCCGGCTGCTGTCATAAGCGGAATTGATCAGGGAAAGAATGGATTCGCGGGTTGACAGGATAAGCGAAACATCATCCCATTGCAAAATCTTCAAGATGTCATCAATGGGCTGAAACAGGGTGGGGTCATTTAACAGAATGGCCGAACGGTGGATGGTTGCCGTTGCCGCCGAGCCGGACTGCGTATCCGGCGTTTCAATATGCCTGGTTG
>DAIEHU010000063.1 GCA_027353395.1 Desulfobacteraceae bacterium | reverse complement strand
CCGGGAGCGTTTACGTTCAGGGACGGCAAACAGATCAAAATCTTCAAGGCACTGCCCAAACCGCTTTTAATCCCGGCTGTGCCCGGCACGGTTATTGATGGATTTTCCGGTGAACTGCGGGTGGCTGCGGGTGATGGCGCGCTTTCCATTATCGAACTTCAGGGTTCATCCGGAAAACGTATGCATATCAGTGATTTTTTAAGGGGAGCTACTATTCCGGCAGGAACCGTCCTGGCTTAGCCCGTATCCAAACCCTCAACCCTATTTGTTATTTATTACAGGCTTACATGACCGATATCCCCAGGAAGACCGCCCTCGGCGTTTTAGACCAGCTCATGCTAAAACATCATCCTCATCTGGACCGGATTATTACGGATTCCGTTGATAATGCGGGGGGGGATCTTCCGATGCGCGACCGCAGACTGGTGAATGCCCTTATCTTCGGTGTGTTGCGGTGGCGGGGAAATCTTGACTGGATCATCAGCCGCTACTCCAAAACCCCTCTTGAGAAAATCCGCCCTGAAATCCTCAATATTCTCCGCATGGGTCTTTATCAGGCTTTTTTTCTGGACCGCATTCCGGATTCCGCGGCCGTCCATACATCGGTTCAAATGGCAAAAGAAATCGCGCCGGTCTGGGTGGCGAATTATGTGAATGCCGTTCTTCGCAACGCCATTCGCAATCGGGACGCGGTCCCCTTTCCATCTCTTGAAGAAGACCCGGCCTTGTTCCTATCCATTTCAAAATCATTTCCCCTGTGGCTGATCCGCAGGTGGCTCCAGCGCTTCGGGATTGAAGAAACCGCCCTGTTATGCGACGCCTATAATGCGATTCCACCCATCACCATCCGGGCCAATACCCTCCAAACGGACCGCAACACCCTATGCGATGCACTGAACTCAAATGCCGATGCCGTTTTTCAAACCCCCTATTCGCCGGATGGACTGTTTTTTACCGGCGCCAAGCAATCCATTCAGGAGTTTGACGCATTCAAAAAAGGGCTGTTTCAGGTTCAGGATGAAGCGGCCCAGCTCATCACTTTTTTTCTGTCCCCCCAGCCAGGGGAACGCGTTCTGGACGCCTGCGCCGGTCTTGGAGGCAAAACCGGCCACATCGCGCAGTTAATGAAAAACAGCGGAGAGATCATTGCCGCGGATAGTGACGGAGATAAGCTGTCACGGCTGAACACGGCCATGCGGCGGATGGGCATCCGCAACGTTTTCACCCGGATCTGCGACTTCACCCGTCCCGCCCTGGACGCTTCGCTCGGGCTGTTTGACCGGGTTCTTCTTGACGCGCCCTGCTCCGGGCTTGGGGTAGTCCGCCGCAATCCTGACATCAAATGGGACAGCGGCAGAAAGGATCTCACCCGGTTCCGGAAAAAACAACTGGCCTTGTTGCGGCAGGTCAGCGGCCTGGTAAAGCCCGGTGGGATGCTTGTTTATGCGGTATGCAGCGTGGAACCGGAAGAGAATGAATCGGTGATCAATGATTTTTTATCTTCTATCCATGATTTTCAGGTTCAAAAGACGCCGTCGGGCCTTCCTTTTCCCCTGACACCGTTTATGGACGCGCATGGCTTCATTCGGACCTTTCCCCACATTCATGGCATGGACGGTTTTTTTTCGGTTTGCCTGAGAAAAATGAGATGATGCGGTGCGTTCCAGAAAAAATAAACTTGAGCTTTGACGCATAAAACCGCTATACAGTGAAGCTATTCAGGCTGTAGGGCGGTCTGAATGAATTATTTTTTTAAACGCCGCCCAGCCCGCTGGTCCTGATCTCTTTCGCTTTCAGCCTACGGCCTATACACCTGAGTACTTACAAATAACCCAATAATTTAGAAAGATATATCCATGAAACTGATAGCGCCATCCATATTGTCCGCCGATTTTTCCATTCTAGGGGAGGAAATCCGAAATGTAGCGGCAGCGGGCGCGGACTGGATTCACATTGATGTCATGGACGGTCATTTTGTCCCCAACATCACTATTGGTCCCTTTATTGTAGAGGCGGTCAACCGGGTGACCGACCTGCCCCTGGATGTTCACCTGATGATCGAACGCCCCGATCAGTTCATCCCTGAATTCGCAAAAGCAGGGGCGGATCTCATCGCCGTGCACGTGGAGGCCTGTACGCATCTGAACCGGACAGTGGATCTGATCAAATCCGCCGGATGCCGGGCCGGCGTTGTCTTAAACCCGGCTACTCCGCTGCAAAGCATTGACTGGATTCTGGAATATACGGATTTTGTGCTGCTCATGAGCGTAAATCCGGGTTTTGGCGGGCAATCCTTTATTCCCAACACCTTGGATAAAATCCGGTCTCTTAGACGCGCCATCGATGACCGGGGGCTTCCCACCCTCATTCAGATTGATGGCGGCGTGAATGCAAAAACCATTTCAAATATATCCGCTGCCGGCGCGGATGTGTTTGTGGCCGGGTCCGCGATATTCGGCAAAGGGGATTATAAGGCAAAAATTAACGCGCTGCGTCGGAATATGATGATTTCAGACACAGCAAAGGAGTAACAAATGGCGCACAAAATCCTGGTGATTCACGGCCCCAACCTGAACATGCTCGGCATGCGGGAACCGGAAACATACGGCGCGGCCACTCTTGCGGACATCAACAACGCCCTGAAAGTTCATGGCCGGGAACTGGATATGGAAGTGACGGCCTTCCAGTCCAACCTTGAAGGCGAGATGGTGGAAAAAATTCAGCAGTCCATTGGCGTATATGACGGTTTAATTATTAATCCGGCGGCCTATACCCATACCAGCATCGCCATCCGCGACGCGGTGCTGCTGCTCAAAATGCCGGTGGTGGAAGTGCATCTGTCCAATATCCATAAAAGAGAACCCTTTCGGCGGCATTCCTATTTATCGGATGTGGTCGTGGGGCAAATTGTCGGTTTCGGCATGCAGGGGTATCTCATGGCACTGCATGCGATCTTTCATATCCTTCAAGAATCCTGACCCGGATCAGATGAAACGCATTCTCACCCCGGCGGTTTCTCTATTTGCCGGCATGATCATCGCGCAGGTTTTGTTTACTGTCTTTGTCTATTCTTCAGACAACGATTTATATAAAAACCTGATGGCCATGCAAGCTGCCGGATACCACGTGCTCGTCCCAAATGAGCAGGTAATGCCCACACTGGAGCAATGGAAGCCCGCATTCTGCGGCGGGCTTTTTTTCACCCTGACCGCCGGTGCCGGATTATCACTTGCCGGATGGTTCGCCGTATTTTTGTGGCAGATTTTTCCAAAGCACCGGCGCATCATCTTTGGCGTGTTTCTGGCTTCCGCAGGTTATGTGCTGTTCCGGCTAAACGATCATGGTTTCAATCTTCCGGTGACGGTTATTTGCCTTTTGATTCCGGCCATCTCCGGATCCGCCGCATTTAAAAATTACGCAAAACATCCCATGCCCCCTGATTTTCATATGGTCGCCATGCATATGGCGGTTATCGCCATGATCGCCATGATCTGGATGCCGAAAGTCAACGCCGATGTATTCACCACCATCCGGGACCATCTGCTTCTGACCAGTTCTCTGGGTCGCAAAATCAATGATTTTTATTATCACTACACCCTGTATCCCGCGGAAACCTTCAAATCCCTGGACCAAAAAATGCTGAAGACCGTGAATATTTCCGTCCAGGACAAGGGCCTTACCCGGCGTCTTGCGGACTGTCTGCTGGATGCGGATTATCTTCCGGTGTCTGCTGCGGCCCATCGGGCGGACCTCACAATGACCGTCAAAGACAACCGGCTGATATTTCAAAGCAACGGGCGACGGGTGCATACATCGGCTGTTTCGGCGTTTTTCAACTCGCCTGAGGAGCAATTGACAGCGGTTTCCAAAAACAGCGACCGCCAGCATTTTTTCCGGAAAATGACCTTTATCAGCCTGATCGCAGCCTCCCCCCTTTTCTGCTATATTTTACTGAACGCGTTTTTCACGCTTCTTCTGCTTCCCGTCCCCTCCGTCGCCGTGCGGTCGGGATGCGCGGCCCTCCTTTGCCTGATGGCGGCCGGTATAGCGGCAATACCATTATATAAGGACGCCGCAAACAAGATTACCGCGTCCGATATCAGACGGTATCTGAGCTCGGACCGGTGGCAGGATCGCGTCAACGCATTAAAATACCTATCGGATAACGAAATCCCCATTGACGGCTTTAACGGAATTTTCAAGATGCTTGACAGCCCCTGGATCGCTGAACGATACTGGTTGGCGAAAGCAACCGGCAACAGCCGGTCCATGGAATCCGGGCGAATCGCGCTTACGCTTCTGAATGACGCCCAGCCCAATGTGGTGTGCATGGCCCTCTTCAGCCTTGGAAACGGACACCAGCCAATGGTGATTCCTGAAATTATCAATAAAATAAACACGTCTTATCACTGGTATGTCCAGTGGTATGGATACAAAGCCCTGAAGCGGCTGGGATGGCGGCGGCAAATAGGGCAGGAATTTCGGCAATGAATGCCTTGCCGTTTATCCTGTCAATGGCCGGCGTTCTGGCGGTGGAGGCCGGGATGCGGTTTCTGCATCTGGCGCCGCTGGTATTGACCGGGTTCGCCCGATGCGTGGAGATGCTTGTCATTCTGCTCGTTTTTCATCGCTCCGAGAACGGCCTTTCCGCTATCGGATTATCCCAGCAACGGCTGATCCGGGGCATTCGAAAAGGGCTGATATGGTCTGCGGGATTCGGCGCGCTTGCGGGCTCGGGCGGGTTGATTCTGTTCCTTTGGGGAATGGACCCGTTTGCGTTCATTCATGTGGAGCTGCCGCAAACGAGATCCGGCGTGGTCCTGTTTTTCGTGGTCGGCGGCGTGATCGCACCCGTGGCAGAAGAGATTTTTTTCCGCGGGGTTATCTATGGATTCTTGCGGGGCGGCGTGTTCAACGGAAAGGGGCGTTGGGGGATATGGCCGGCCCTGATGATCAGCACCACCCTGTTTGTCATGGCCCATCAGGCCGGACCCGGGATTCCCCTGCCCCAGCTCGTGGGCGGAATTGTATTCTGTCTGGCCTATGAAATCGAAAAATCCCTATTCACCCCCATCATCATCCATGCTCTTGGAAATCTGGCCCTGTTTACCATGTCCTGCATATAATATTCAGATGGGAGCATTATCAGGATGCGGCGCAAAACGAAGGCCGGAACTATTCCAAGCCGGACGATTATATATAAAGGCGTTGCGTACGGCGGAATGTTGCTCTGATGATAAAGAGGAAAGGAAGATTGCAAGGGCAACATTTAAGGTTTAAATGCTTTGAGGGACGGAACAATGACCTTTTAAACCAGCTAAAAAAATTACAAAACCGGCTTGACAAGGAAATATAATACTGTTAAATGGAAATAAATTTGATGATGAAGGCGTAAAAATGAATAAATTTAAAGTCATTACCAACCATCTCGTATTACTTGCCGTTCTGATTGCAGACGTTCTGGTTTCAGACGTCGTCCATGTCTGCAACCGCAAGTGTTGATAATGGCTTAGTTTCACTTCCCGAAAACCTGAAAACCGTTATCAGCACATGCAGGCTGATAACGGTTTTTTTTATGATGGAGGAGAAGATAATGATGATCAGCGACAGAACCAAAAAAGGTGTTGAAAGGGCGCCCCATCGTTCACTATACAAGGCGATCGGCTACACGGATGAGGAAATCCGGCGGCCCCTTATCGGGATCGCCAATTCCGTCAATACCGCCATTCCTGGCCATGTCAACCTGGACAAAATCGTTGAGGCGGTCAAGGCCGGAATTTACATGGCCGGCGGCACACCGGTGGAATTCGGAACCATCGGCGTTTGCGACGGCATCGCCATGAACCATGTGGGCATGAAATACTCTTTGGGCAGCCGTGAACTCATTGCCGATTCCGTTGAGGTCATGGGAACGGCCCATGCGTTTGACGGCATGGTCATGGTGCCCAATTGCGACAAAATCGTACCCGGTATGCTCATGGCGGCGGCCCGTTTGGATATCCCGGCCATATTTATCAGCGGCGGCCCCATGCTGGCGGGCAAACATCCGACGGACCCAAAAAAGCAAGTGGACCTGATCACTGTTTTTGAGGCGGTGGGCGCGGTGCGTGCCGGCCGGATGACCGAAGCGGAGCTCACCGGCATTGAAGACTCGGCCTGCCCCACCTGCGGTTCATGCGCCGGCATGTTCACGGCCAATTCCATGAACTGCCTCACCGAAGTCATCGGCATGGGGCTGCCGGGCAACGGCACTATTCCGGCGGTCATGTCCGCCCGCATCCGGCTGGCAAAGATGGCCGGCATGAAAATCATGGAGCTCGTGGAACGGCGGATCACCCCCCGGGACATCATGACCCGCGAGGCATTTGAAAACGCGCTGACCGTTGATATGGCCCTGGGATGTTCCACGAACACTGCGCTCCATCTGACGGCGCTGGCTCATGAAATTGGCCTGCCCTTCGATCTTGCGCTGATCAATGAAATTAGCCGCCGGACGCCGCATCTCTGCTCCCTGAGCCCCGGCGGTCTGCATCATATCGAAGACTTGAACTATGCCGGCGGCATCAGCGCCATAATGAAAATTCTGGCGGATGCAGGACTGATTCATGGCGGATGTTTGACGGTCACCGGGCGGTCCGTCACTGAAAATGTGGCCAATGCAGCGGTCCTGGATGATTCGGTCATCCGGCCCATGAACAATCCCTACCACAAGGTCGGCGGTCTGGCCGTGCTTTTCGGCAACATCGCGCCCAATGGCTGCATCGTGAAACAATCCGCTGTGGTTTCTGAGATGATGCGGCATGAAGGCCCGGCAAGGGTATTTGATTCGGAAGAAGACGCCACGGCTGCGATTCTTGCAGGGAAAATCGTCAAAGGCGATGTGGTTGTCATCCGCTATGAGGGGCCCATGGGCGGCCCCGGCATGAGGGAGATGCTGACCCCCACATCGGCCATCGCCGGAATGGGGCTCGACGCCCATGTGGCGCTTATCACTGACGGCCGGTTTTCCGGCGGCACACGCGGCGCGGCCATCGGGCATATTTCGCCGGAAGCCATGCAAAAAGGCGTCATCGCTATTGTCAAGGAAGGGGACATCATCAGTATTGATATTCCGCAAAAATCCATTACCCTGCGGGTCGATGAACAGGAAATAAAAACACGATTAGATAAATGGGTTCGCCCGGAACCCAAAATCACCAAAGGATATATGGCGCGCTACGCCCGCATGGTGTCTTCCGCGGATAAAGGCGCGGTCATGGAATAATAAAAAGGATCATAATCATGAACAAGCTCACTGGCGCACAAATTCTGCTGACCATGCTGAAACTGGAAGGCGTGGACACCATCTTCGGCTATCCCGGCGGTGTGGTTCTGGATATTTATGATGAGCTGTCGAGAGCCGATTTAAGGCATATTCTGGTTCGTCATGAACAGGGCCGGGCATGCCGGCGACGGCTATGCCCGGGCCACCGGCAAGCCCGGCGTCTGCATCGTGACCAGCGGCCCTGGCGCGACCAACATGGTTACCCCGCTGGCGACAGCGCAGATGGACTCGATCCCGCTGGTCTGCCTGTCCGGCCAGGTGGCGACCAAGGTCATTGGCAACGACGCCTTCCAGGAGGCCGACGTCACCGGCATCACCCGGCCATGCACCAAGTGGAATTACCTGGTAAAAGATGTCAAGGATCTGGCGAAAACCATTAAAGAAGCCTTTCACATCGCGCGATCCGGACGTCCGGGACCGGTGCTGATCGATCTGCCCAAGGATGTATCCATCGGCAAAACCGTTTTTAAAGAACCAGATGACGTTGTATTGCGGTCATACAATCCCACTTATGTGCCCAATCGCAAACAGCTCCAGAAAGTGGTGGACCTGATTAAAAAAGCCGAAAAACCGGTGATTTTCATCGGCGGCGGCGTCATTCTGTCCAGGGCACACAAGGAACTCACGGAGCTTGCGCGTAAAACCAACATCCCCGTGACCGGCACCCTGATGGGGCTTGGCGGTTATCCGGCTCCGGATCCCCTGTGGCTTGGCATGCTGGGTATGCACGGGACATATCGGGCCAACATGTCGGTTTCCGAGTGTGATCTGATGATCGCCGTGGGGGTCCGGTTTGACGACCGGGTGACCGGCAAAACAGATGAATTCGCCACTAACGCCAAAATCGTGCAGATTGACATTGACCCCACTTCCATTCAGAAAAATATTCAGGTGGATCTGCCGGTGGTGGGTGACTGCAAGATTTCCCTGGAAATCCTGAATCAGATGATTGACCAGGAAGAAGATATGGACGATTTCGCATCCAGACACCCGGACTGGCTGAAACGGATTGACGAGTGGAAAAGGACCACACCTCTGGCTTATGATCAGAAAGACGTTATCAAGCCCCAGTTTGTGATCGAAAAACTTTATGAGCTAACCAAAGGCGATGCCATCATCACTACGGAAGTGGGTCAGAACCAGATGTGGACGGCCCAGTATTATCATTTTTCCGAGCCCGGACGGTTTATCAGCTCCGGCGGGCTCGGCACCATGGGATTCGGGCTGCCGGCGGCGGTGGGCGCTCAGGCAGCGATGCCGGGCAAAACGGTTGTAGACATCGCCGGGGATGGCAGCATCCAGATGAATATCCAGGAAATGGCCACCGCCATCCAATATCATCTCCCGGTAAAAATCGTTATTTTGAACAATGGATTTTTAGGCATGGTCCGCCAGTGGCAGCAACTTTTTTACGACAAATGCTATTCGTCCACCAAATTCCAGCACACACCGGATTTTGTAAAACTGGCGGAAGCATACGGAGCCGTTGGGCTGCGGGCCACCAAACCCGAAGAAGTGGAAAAAGTCCTGAAGGAAGGGCTTGCCTGTGATCGTGCGGTGATCATGGATTTCAGGGTCGAACCGGAAGAATGCGTTTATCCCATGGTCCCGGCCGGCGCGCCGATTTCAAAAATGCTGCTGGTTTAAAATAAGGATAAATCGATGACAAAAAAACATATACTTTCCATACTGGTTGACAACGAGCCCGGAGTTCTGTCCCGGATCGCAGGTCTGTTTTCCGGCCGGGGATACAATATTGAAAGCCTGTGCGTGGCTGAGACAGCGGAACCCGGCGAGTCGCGGATAACCATGGTGACAGCGGGAGACACCCTGATACTCGAACAGATCAAAAAGCAATTAAACAAATTGATCAATGTCATTAAAGTGGCGGATATGACGGATCAGGATTTTGTCGAACGGGAGCTGGTGCTTATCAAGATAAACGCCAAAGCCGAGCATCGGGCCGAGATTTTACGCATCGTGGATATTTTCAGGGCACAGGTGGTGGATGTGAGCCCTGAGCATTACACCATCAGCATTACCGGGGATGCGGACAAGATCACCGCAATTTTCAGCCTGCTCAAGCCTTTCGGCATCCGGGAAATCACCCGCACGGGCAGTATCGCAATGTTCAGGGAAATGAAAAATAAAAATTAACAATAAAAAACAAATACTTAAAGGAGGTAATCATGGCAAAAATTGATTTTGGCGGCACGGTCGAAGAGGTCGTCACATTGGAAGAGTTTCCCATCGACAAGGCAAGGGAAATCCTCAAAAATGAAGTCATTGCGATTCTGGGGTACGGGGTTCAGGGCCCTGCCCAGGCGCTGAACATGCGTGACAATGGCGTGAACGTCATTATCGGACAGATGGAAGGCGACGAATACTGGCAAAAAGCCATCCGGGACGGATTTGTGCCGGGGAAAACCCTGTTTCCCTTAAAAGAAGCAGCCCAGAAAGGCACCATCATCATGGAACTGCTTTCGGACGCCGGTCAGACAGCCACATGGCCGATGGTCAAGGAATGCTTAAATGAGGGGGACGCCCTGTATTTTTCCCATGGGTTTTCCATTGTTTATAAAGACCAGACCAAGGTTATTCCGCCGAAAAACGTGGATGTGATCATGGTCGCCCCCAAAGGATCAGGCACCAGCGTCAGGGCGAATTTTCTGGCCGGCGACGGCATTAATTCCAGCTTCGCCGTTGAGCAGGATTATACGGGCCGGGCCATGGACAGGACGCTCGCCATCGGCATCGCCGTGGGCTCAGGCTATCTGTTCCCCACCACCTTCCAAAAAGAAGTGTTCAGTGATCTCACGGGCGAGCGCGGCGTCCTCATGGGCTGTTTGTCCGGCGTTATGGAAGCCCAGTACAATGTGCTACGCAAAAACGGTCATTCCCCGAGTGAAGCGTTCAATGAAACCGTCGAAGAGCTGACCCAGAGCCTGATCCGGCTGGTGGATCAGAACGGCATGGACTGGATGTTCAGTAATTGCAGCGCCACCGCCCAGCGGGGGGCGCTGGATTGGTCCCCCAAATTCCGGGACGCGGTCATGCCGGTGTTTGAAGACCTGTACAGCAAGGTCGCAAGCGGCAGCGAAACGAAACGCGTGCTGGAAGTCAACGGCAAACCGGATTACAAGGTCAAACTCCAGGCCGAACTAAACCTGATCAAAAATTCCGAAATGTGGAAGGCCGGTGCAGCAGTGCGGTCCCTGCGGCCAACCCAGCGAAAAAAATAAAAT